>SCTU01000245.1 GCA_004297315.1 Dehalococcoidia bacterium
TCCTCGCCGAAGCGCAGCCCGCCGGGCTGGGCCGGCGTCCGCGGGCGGACGGGGGCCGCAGCCACGACCTCGGCGAGGACATCCGCGACCTCGTCGTGGACGAGGAAGAAGAAGAGCGCCGGCGCGGCGCAGCCCCTGGCCGGCGAGGTCGGGGCGGCCGTGGCGGCCCGGCGGCGCCCGTACGCAGCCCTCGCCCGCAGCCCCCGCTCCGCGGCGGCGGCCGGCGCGTCCTGGACGAGTTTGACGAAGAGGAGATCGAGGCGGCGCTGCACGGCGACGACCTGATCGAGGACGAAGGCGGTGACGAGGACGAGCAGTAGCGGCCAGGCAGCCGGCGGCCGGACGCGGCCGCGCCCGCAGCGCACCTGCGTGGCGTGCCGCCAGGAGGCCGACCAGTCCTCCTTCGTGCGGGTCGTCCGGACGGCGGAGGGCCGCGTGCAGGTGGACGAGCGCGGGAAGGCCCCCGGCCGGGGCGCATATCTCCACCCCTCCGCAGCCTGCTGGCAGCGGGGGATCGCGGGCGCACTCCAGGGCGCGCTGCGAGTCACACTGACCGAGGCTGACCGCGAGGCGCTCCGCGCTTACGCAGAACGGTTCACCGCCGGACGGGCGGACAAGGACATCGAGGGACGCGCATGACGAACCAGCAGGTTGTACGGATACCCGACGCCATCGTCGTCGCCGATCTCGCCGCACTCCTCGGCGTGACCCCCATCGACGTGATCAAAGAGCTGATGAAGAACGGCGTCATGGCCACGATCAACCAGGTCGTGGACTTCGACACTGCGGCCATCGTCGCGAGCGATATGGGCTTCGCCCCCGAGGAGGAGGCGCCGGTTGCGGTCGCGAACACGACGTCCGACACCCCGGTCGACGCCGAGGCCCCGAGCACCTCGCTCCGCATCGTGGACGAGGGTGAGGGCCTCCAGACGCGGCCCCCGGTGATCACCGTCCTTGGCCACGTCGACCACGGCAAGACCACACTGCTGGACCGCATCCGCCAGGCGAACGTGGCTGCGGGCGAGGCCGGCGGCATCACCCAGCACATCGGCGCCTACCAGGCGACCGCGCCGGACGGGCGGATCCTGACCTTCATCGACACCCCGGGCCACGAGGCGTTCTCCCAGATGCGCGCCCGCGGCGCCCGCGTCACGGACGTCGCGATCGTCGTGGTGGCGGCAGACGACGGCGTGATGCAGCAGACGCGCGAGGCGATCGACCACGTGCGTGCGGCCGGCGTCCCGCTGGTCATCGCGCTCAACAAGATCGACGCCAACAACGCCAACCCGGACCGTGCCAAGCAGCAACTGATGGAGATTGGCCTGGTGCCGGAAGAGTACGGTGGCGACCAGATCGTCGTGCCGACCTCCGCCCTCAAGGGCGAGGGGATCGACGAACTGCTCGAGAACGTCCTGCTCGTCGCCGACATGCAGGAGTTGACGGCACGTGTCGACCAGCCCGCGCGCGGCGTGGTGCTGGAGGCGAAGACGGACCGGCATCGAGGCGTGGTGGCGACGCTGCTGGTGCAGACCGGCACGCTGACGGTGGGCGACACGGTGATCGCAGGGATGGCCGTAGGCCGGATCAAGGCGATGACCTCCGCGGCCGGCGAGAAGTTGAAGTCCGCCGGCCCGTCCACCCCGGTGGAGATCCTGGGCCTCGACGAGGTCCCGGCCTCCGGCGAACGCTTCGAAATCCGCAAGGACGAGAAGGTCGCGCGTGCCGAGGTGGAGGAACAGAAGCGCCGTCTGCTCTCGGGAGTCGAGGAGCGCGGGGCGGTCACGCTGGACTCGCTGTTCGGCGAGATCCGCAAGGGTTCGGTCACAGACTTCAACCTGGTGTTGAAGGCGGACGTCCACGGTTCCGTGGAGCCGCTGGTGAAAACCCTGGAAGACCTCACGTTGCCGGACGTGCGCGTGCGCGTGATCCACGCCGCCGTCGGCTCGGTCACGGAGTCGGACGTGCAGTTGGCGGTCGCGGCGAAAGCCGTGGTCATCGCCTTCAACTCCGGGGTGGAGCCGAGCGCCCGCCGGCTCGCCGACGCGGAGAAAGTCGAGGTCCGGGAGTACCGGATCATCTACGACATCGTGCAGGACGTGGAGAAGGCCGTGCAGGGCCTGCTGGAGCCGATCTTCGAGGAGCGTCAGGACGCCGTCATCGAGGTGCGCCAGATCTTCCGCGTCGGGCGGCGCAACTCGATCGCCGGTTCGTACGTGCGCGAAGGCGCCGCGGTCCGCGGCGCGCGCTGCCGGATCCGCCGCAAGGGGGAGGTCGTCCACGAGGGCACGATCGAGTCGCTCAAGCGCATCAACGAGGACGCACGGGAGGTCGCGGCAGGCCTCGAGTGCGGGATCATCGTCTCCACCTTCGACGCCTTCGAGGAGGGCGACGAGATCGTGACGTACCACCTGGAGCAGGTCCGCTGACCCGTCGAACCGAGCAGGTAGGCGACGTGATCCAGGCCACTATCGCCGACCTGGTCAACCGTCGCGTGAAACATCCCGACCTCCAGGGCGTGATCCTCTCGTTTGTCAGCGTGGAGGTGACGCCGGACCTCGCCCACGCCAAGGTCGCGGTCTCCATCCTCGGCGATGAGACACAGACAACCGCGGCGATGGCAGCGCTGGATAGGGTGGAGCCGTACCTGCATCGCGAACTCGGCAAACAACTGCACATCCGGCGGGTGCCACGCCTCCACTTCGTCCGTGACGACTCGATGGCGGAGGCCGACCGCATCACGACGCTGCTGCGCGACGTCGCCCGCGCCGACGGGCACGACCTGCCCACCCCGTAACGGACGGACCCATGCGCGGCTTCATCAACGTCGACAAACCGCGCGGGATCACCTCGTTCGAGGTCGTGCGCCGCATCCGCCGTGCCGCCCGCACGAAGCGGGTGGGACACGCCGGGACGCTCGACCCCAATGCCACCGGCGTCCTGCCGATCGCGGTCGGCGAGGCGACCCGGCTGGTGGACGAACTTGTCGGCGCGCGGAAGCGCTACACGGCGGAAATCCGTTTCGGCGTGGAGACGGACACCTACGACCTAGAAGGCAGCGCCGTCGAGGAGCAGGACGCCTCCGGCCTCGATGAGGCGCGCGTGCGCGAGGCCCTGCGCGGATTCCTCGGCCAACAGATGCAGGTGCCGCCCGCATACTCGGCGGTGAAGCGAGCCGGCGTGCCGGCCTACCGCGCAGCCCGTCGGGGCGACCCGCTGACGCTCGAGGCGCGGCCGGTCGTGGTACACGCCCTTGAGGTGCTCGGCTTCGACCGCAGCGACCCGTCACGCCCCGTCCTGGAACTCGACGTGCAGTGCGGCAAGGGCTTCTACGTCCGCTCCCTGGCCCACGACCTCGGCGCCCTCCTCGGCACGGGGGCGCACCTTTCCGGCCTCCGGCGCACCCAGGTCGGGCCGTTCCTCATCGCCAGCGCTGTGCCCCTCGACGGGGCCGTCGCGAGGCTCGAGGCCGGCGAGGGGGCCGCGATTGTGCTCCCGCCCGACGCTGTGCTGGGCGATTGGCCCGCGGTGACGCTGAACCCCGAGCAGGCGGCGCGTGTCCGTCAGGGGCTCGATGTCTCGCTCCTCAACTGGGATTATGTCGCTTCACCAGGCGAGTCGCGCCTCCGGGCGTACGGCCCGGATGGCATCCTCTTGGCCTTGCTGGAGCCCTCCTTCGTCCTCGGAGCCTGGCATCCGTACCGGGTCTTCCCCCCGGAGCAGGCGGCAGCGGCCGTGACTGCTCCGTAGCCCTCGGACTACCTCCGGTTGACAGGGGGAGGCCCGAAAGCGTACTTACCGCCCCGAATCGGAACCTTCGAGGCTCCAGGAGGCTACAAGGGGGGTGGACCGATGCAGGCGTATTGCCTGAAGTGCCGCGCAATGCGGGACCTTGAGGCCGCTCAGCAGGTGACCCTCAAGAACGGCAAGACTGCGATGCAGGCGCCGTGCCCAGTCTGCGGCACGCGCATGTCCAAACTGGTGAAGACGCCCGTCTAGGCAACCCCCGGGCGTGCCCCGGCCACGACCGCGAGCGTGAGGAAGGCCTCGGCGCGCGCATCGGGCGGCGCAGCCGGCCGCCTGACCCCCAGCAGAGTCCGCTCGCCCAGCACCTCGCCCACCGGCTCGAGCGGCGGCTGGCCGTCCTCTCCGATCTGCTCCGGCAAGACGCTCCAACCGAAGCCGAGCGCGACGAGTTGTCGCAGCACCTGCGGGTTGCTGGATTCGAGCGTGACGCGCGTGAGGATGCGCCGGGCGGCGAGGGCCGCATCGATCACGGCGCGCGTGTGGGAACCGGCGGGGTAGAGCAGCCACTCCGAATCTGGCTCCGGCGCTGCCTCTCCTGGCGGCCCGTACAGCCGCAAGGGCTCCCGGGCGACCTCGACCGTGTCGGATCCAGGCGCCACCGGGCCCACGACGAACGCGAGGTCAACCTCGAAGCGTTGCAGGCGCTCCAGCAGCGCCTCGGTCGTGTCCACGACGACCCGCAGCTCCACGCCCGGGTGCGCCGCACGGAACGCGGCGACCGCCGAGGGCAGCACGTAGAGCGAGGCGGCATCGATCATTCCGATGACGAGTGAGCCGGCGCCGCCGGCCCGGCGCGCGTCCGCCCACGCCCTCAACTCGGTCGCTCTCCCGAGCACCTCCGCAGCGAAGCGTGCGGCTTCCCGCCCGCCCTCGGTCAGCACGCGGCGGCGGCCGTCCTGCTCGAAGAGCGGGACGCCGAGCCGCCGCTCGAATTCGGCGAGCGCCTGCGAGAGCGCGGACTGCGAGATGTGCAGCCGCCGCGCCGCAGCCGTGAACGTGCCGCTGCGTTCCACCTCGCGGAGGTACGCGAGGTGATGGAGGTGGAGGTTGAGCGGGAGAGGATCTTCTTCCATCTATCTTACTTATGGATGATATCGCATCCCTTAACTGGACGGATAGATGCCGCGTACCGCAGGCTGGTTCTTACCGCGCCCGCCACCGGCCGGCCGCGACCACGGAAAGGCATCGTCATGAGCGAGAAGATCAACGTCGCCATCATCGGCGTCGGAAACTGCGCCTCATCGTTCGTCCAGGGCGTCGAGTACTACAAGAACGCCGAGGCCGGCGACGAAATCCCGGGGCTCATGCACCCGGTCTTCGGCGGCTACCACATCCGCGACATCAACTTCACGGCCGCCTTTGACGTGGACATCGACAAGGTCGGCAAGGACCTCTCCCAGGCGATCTTCTCGGGCCAGAACAACACCCTGAAGTTCACGGACGTGCCGAACACTGGCATCACCGTCCAGCGGGGGATGACGCACGACGGGATCGGCAAGTACCTCTCCCAGGTGATCACGAAGGCCCCCGGCCAGACCGCGGACATCGTGAAGATCCTGAAGGAGACGAACACCCACGTCGTCATCAACTACCTGCCGGTCGGCTCCGAGGAGGCGACGAAGTGGTACGTGGAGCAGGTGCTGCAGGCGGGCTGCGCCTTCATCAATTGCATCCCCGTCTTCATTGCGAAGGAGCCGTACTGGGCTGAGCGGTTCCGCGAGAAGGGGCTGCCCATCATTGGGGACGACATCAAGTCCCAGGTGGGCGCCACCATCCTTCACCGAAACCTCGTCCGGCTGTTCCAGGACCGCGGCGTGCGCATCGACCGCACGTACCAGCTGAACTTCGGCGGCAACACCGACTTCATGAACATGCTGGAGCGGGAACGCCTGGAGTCGAAGAAGATCTCGAAGACCTCGGCTGTCACGTCCCAGATCGCCTACGAATTGCCCTCCGCCGACGTGCACGTGGGCCCGTCCGACTACGTGCCGTGGCTCCTCGACCGGAAGTGGTGCCACATCCGCATCGAGGGCACGACCTTCGGGGACGTGCCGCTGAACGTGGAACTGAAGCTTGAGGTGTGGGACTCGCCCAACTCGGCAGGCGTGGTGATCGACGCCGTGCGCGCGGCGAAGATCGGTCTGGACCGCGGCGTCGGCGGGCCGATCTACCCGGCCGCGGCGTACTTCATGAAGTCGCCACCGCGCCAGATGCTGGACGAGGACGCCCGCGACGGTGTGGAGGCGTTCATCCTCGGCGAGTAAGCCGCTGCGTCCGATCCTGACTTCCTTCCCCACCCGAGCAAGCCCGCCTTCCGGCGGGCTTGTCTCGTCATGCGGGGCCGGCGGCGAGACGCGTTACCGCTCTCACCGGTACGCTGCACAGGACGTATTGAGGGGGACAGCGAGCGTGGCACGAGCATGCTGATGTACCTGGCGTTTCGCGGCGGGGCGTTGCTAACGCGCGCCATCCCACTGCGCGTCTCGTACGCCGTCGCGCGCGCGATCGGCCTGCTCGCCTACCTCGCATGGCCGGGCGGGCGGCGGCGCTGCGTCGCCAACATGGCGCGGGTCACCGGCGGCGACGAGAAGGCGGCGCGGCGGCTCGCGCGACGGTCGTTTGGCAACTACCTCGTCTACCTCGTGGATTTCGTGCGCTTCCTCCGCACCGACGCGGCCGAGGTCGACCGCCGCGTAGTGTGGGACGGCTGGTCGGGGCTCCAGGCGGAACGGCGTGGCAACGGCATCGTCTTCGTGACAATGCACTTCGGGAACTGGGACCTGGGCGCGGCGATCCTCGCGCAGAAGGGATTCCCGATCTCGGTGATCGCGGACACCTTCGAGAACGGCCCGGTGAACCGCCTCGTGCTCGGATCGCGTGAACATCTCGGCATGAAGGTGATCGCCGCCGAGCGCATGGGCCCCGGGATCCTCCGCGCGCTGCGCGGCAACGACGTCGTCGCGGTTCTGATCGACGTCCCCCAGGCGACCGACGGCGTCGAGGTGGAGTTCTTCGGGGAGCGGATCGCCGTGCCGGACGGGCCCGCGCGGATCGCGCTGCGTGCGGGGTCCTCGGTGATGGCCGCCACCTTGCCGCGAGTCGACCCGTGGGGCGACATCGTGACCGTGAACGTCGCGCCGGTCCCGTTCACCCCGACCGGCAATCAGGAAGCGGACGTCCGCGGGCTGACGCAGGCGGTCTTCCGGCAACTCGAGCAGTTCGTCCGGCGCGACCCTTCGCAGTGGTACATCTTCCGCAGCCTCTGGGTCGCCGACCTGGCGCGCGCGGCGCGCCCGTAGCGTCTCATGCCGCACCGCCTGCTGCGGGCGCTGATGCTCGTCATCCCGCGCGTCCCCCTGCGCGTCCTCACGCCCGTCGTCTGGCTGGCGGGCGGTGCGGCTTGGTACGCCTCGCGACGCCTGCGCGAAACGACGACGGACCACATGCGACACGCGCTCGGGCCGGGCGCACCGCGCACCTCGATTGCCGCCCGTGCGCGCGACTGTGTCCGCGCCGCCACGTGGTACTGGGTCGACCTCGCGCGGGCGCGGAGGATGACACCGGAGCAAACCTTCGCCTCCCTCGATGCAGTCGAGGGCCTCAGATCGGAAGAGC
>SCTU01000246.1 GCA_004297315.1 Dehalococcoidia bacterium
GCCCCAGGGCGCGCCGGTGGTCGAGGCGCTCCTGCGCATCTCGGAGCAGGTCATCCGGCACTTGCTCGTCCGTGGGATCATCCCGTTCCAGGGCCACGACCGCCGCGACCGTGACCGCGACGAGCGCGACCGTGAGGACCGCGACGACCGCGGTCGCGACCGCGACGAGCGGGACGACCGCGACCGCGGCCCGAGGGCCAGCGCCGAACCGGACGCCGACAATCCGGAGATGGCAGAGGCCGAGACGGCTACGGCCGTCGCCGACTAACGCGTCTCCCCGGATTCCGGAGCATCCCGTGCTCAACAAATGCATGGTCATTGGCCACCTGGGTCGCGATCCCGAGATGCGGTACACCGCCAACGGGAGCGCGGTCACCACGTTCTCGGTCGCGGCCAGCCGTCGCTACACCAGCAACGGCGAACAGCGCGAAGAGACCGAGTGGTTCAACGTGGTGACGTGGAACCGTCTCGCGGAGACCTGTGCGCAGTACCTGCAGAAGGGCCGCCTCGTCTACGTCGAAGGGCGGCTGCAGACGCGCTCCTGGGACGACCAACAGACGGGCCAGAAGCGTTATCGCACGGAACTGATCGCCGAAGAGGTGAAGTTCCTGGGTGGGGCGCGCGACGGCGCTGGCGGCGGCGGGTTTGCGCCCGGCATGGCCGTCGGCCCCGACAGCGAAGGTGACATCGACCCGGACGACCTGCCGTTCTAGCGGAGCGTCCGGCAATGGAGGATTGACGATGAACGACGACGGCCAGGGCGACGAGCGACGCGGTCGAGGCGGTCGCGGCGGCGGCGGTGGGGGCGGTTTCCGCCGTCCGCGCGGCTGCGAATTCTGCCGCGCGAAGACGGACGTCGTCGACTACAAGGACGTGAACCTCGTGCGCCGCTACATCACCGAGCGCGGCAAGATGGAGCCTCGACGCAAGGCTTCGACCTGTGCGCGCCACCAGCGGGCGGTCGCCCAGGCGGTGAAGCGGGCGCGGCACCTCGCCCTCTTGCCGTACACCTCGGAGCACGTGCGCGTCTCCGGCATGCACATGGGGCGCCGCTAGCGGCTTGCGGGCAGGCGGCGTGGCCGCCTGCTGAGGGGAGTGCGACGTGGCGACCACCCGCCCTTCCCGCGCGGCCCAACCAGCCCCCGCCGTCCGTCCCGTGCGCGCGGCCGAGCGTCGCGCGCGGCTCGCCAGCGAGGGACGCATCGAGCAACGCGTGTATCTCGCCGCGGCCGTTGTGGGCATCGCGGTCGCCCTCATCGTCGTCGCGGGCATCGTGCTCACGGTCGTGCTCCCCCCGCGCTCGAAGGTCCTGACGGTCGGTCCTCGCACGTTTACCGCGGCGGACGTCGCGGTGCGCGCCAAGTACGCGATCGCCGGCGAGTCCAACCGGCTGGTCGTCTCCGATCCCGCCTCGATCATCCCGACGCTCCTCCGCGAGGAGACGCTGCGCCAGAAGGCCGGCCACCTCGGCGTCTCCGTCACGGACGAGGAGTTGAAGGCCGAGCTGCGCAAGCGCATGGGGACGGCTGAGGGTCAGCCCGACGAGGCGTTCCAGACCGCCTACAACCGCTATCTGGAGATCCTCCCGATCTCGCGCGCCCAGTACGAAGAGATCGTGAGCACTGCCGTGCTGCGGACCAAGGTGATCGAGGCGTTCAAGGCGACCGTGCCCGCGACCGGGCCGCAACTCCATTTGCTCGCCGTCGCGGGGCCCGACCGCGCCAAGCTTGAGGACATGCGCACGGCGGTCACTTCCGGCAAGGACTTCAAGTCAGAGGCGGTGGCACGCGGCCTCGTCACGGACCCCTCCCGGGCAGACCTCGCCTGGTTCGACCCGGCGTCGTTGCCGGACCGGATCGCGCGGGTGCGTGACCTGAAGGCCGGCGAAACCTCAGAGGTCATCCTCGACACGCAGAGCGGCAGCTTCTTCCTCGCCCAGGTGGTGGAGCGGAGCGAGGACCGCGCCTACGACGACACCGTGAAAGGCCAGGTCGCGAACCGGCAGTTCGACGAGTGGGTGAAGTCAGAAGAGGCGTCGTTGGGCGGCACGCCTTCACTTTCCGGCACGGCGAGGGCCTGGGTCACGCGGCAGTTGAAGGGCACGCTGGCGGACGCGAACCGCCGGGCGCAGGCCCAGCAGGCTCCGAAGTGAGCGAGACCGTCGGCGTCTCCCTTCTTGGTGCGGGCAACATCGGCAGTGGCGTGATCGCGGCGCTCAGCGCTGGCGCCACCCGCTATGCCGCGCGTGTCGGCCGGCCGATCGAAGTGCGCCGCGTGATGGTGCGCGACACCGAGCGGGTCCGCGCGGGCCTCGCGCCCCAGCAGATCGTCGGACGGCTGGAGGATGTCCTCGGCGACCCGGGGACGCAGATCCTGATCGAGGTCATGGGCGGCGAGCATCCCGCGCGGGAGGCGATCGAGGCGGCCCTGCGTTCGGGACGCCATGTCGTGACCGCGAACAAGGAGGTCATGGCGAAGGCGGGGAGCGAGCTGCTCCAGATCGCCGCGGACTACGGCGTCCGCCTGCTTTTCGAGGCCTCGGTCGGCGGCGGCATCCCGGTGATCGGCCCGCTGTCGCGTGACCTGCTGGCGAACGAGGTTTCCGCGATCACCGCGATCATCAACGGCACGACCAACTACATGCTGACGGCCATGACGCAGCGGGGCGCCGACTACGCGGACATCCTTGCGGAGGCCCAGCGCCTGGGCTATGCGGAGCCCGACCCGTCGGCCGACGTCGAGGGGATCGACGCTGCGTACAAGATCGCCGTGCTGTGCGGCCTCGCCTTCAACGTGGAGATCAGCCCGGAGGAGGTCTCGCGCCAGGGGATCACGACGATCACCGCGCGCGACATCACCTACGCGGAACGCCTCGGCTACGTGATCAAGTTGCTGGCCAGCGCGCGCCTGATTGGCGGCGCGGTGGCGGCGACCGTCCAGCCCACGCTCGTCGGCGCTGACGAGCCGCTGGCGAAAGTGGACGGCGTGCTGAACGCCGTCCAGTTCGAGGGCGACCTCGTCGGCCGCGTGCTGTTCGAGGGCCCCGGGGCAGGCGCGGGCCCCACGGCGTCCTCGATCCTGGCGGACGTGCTGGACGTCGCGCAGGACGTGGTCACGGGGCGGCGGCCGCTCGCGTTCGTGCCGCGGCGGCGGCTGCGCGTCGCGACGCCCGCGGAGCATGAGGCGCGGTACTACCTGCGGGTGGCCGTGCTCGACCAGCCGGGCGTGCTCGCACGCATCGCCGCGATCCTCGGCGAGCAGCGGATCTCGATCGCGTCGGTCATCCAGTTCGACCGCGCATCCGCCGACGGTACGGCCGAACTCGTATTCACGACGCACCAGGCGTCGGGCGGTGCGCTCCAGACCGCGGTCGCCGCGATCCGCGCGATGGACATCGTCCGCGAGGTCGGCAACGTGCTGCCGATGGCCGGTTAGGAGGGCGCCGTGGACGGGCAAGAGGGACGGGACGGCGGCACGCCGCAGACGACGCTGCCCGCGCCCCTGCCGGGCCAGGGCACGTGGATCGGCGACGAACTCCAGCGCGCTCAGCAGCGCGTCGAGTCGCTGACCCGGGAGATCATGCACATGCAGCAAGCGCTCAAGGCGCAGCAGGAAGAGTCGGCACGGCTCCTCGAGACGGTCCAGATCCTCGACGGCCGGACACTGCGCCATGAGGCCGGACAGGACGCCGCCCGCGAAGTGCGGCATGAGTTGGCCGTCCTGGAGGAGCGCATCGCCGCAGAAGCCGCGATGCGGCGCGAGCTCGCCGCACAACTCGCGCGTGCCGAGGAGCGCGAGGCGGAGGCCCAGGGCGAATTGCAGCGCGTGCTCGGCCAGATCGCCACGCAACTGGAAGACGCCACCGGGCGGGACGCCGCCGTCCTCGCACGCCAGCGCTCGATCCTCGACGAGGCGGCGGTGCGCGAGCGCGACGGCCGCGACCACGACTCGCGCCTCGAGGCGATCGAGCGCCAGATCGGGGCACTCGAGGAGCAGGCCCGCCATGCGGGAGTCGAGGTCGCCCGGGTCGTTGCGTCCTTCTCGCCGCTGCCGACGACGATCGAGGCGATCGAGGCGCGCGTGCGCACCCTGCAGGCAGACCAGCGCCGCATGGACGACGAGGTCACGGCCGTGAGGGCGATCCGCGACCGCGAGGAGGCACTGCTCGAGGTGCTCGAGCAGCAACGGGTCACCCGCGCGCGCGTGGAGGACCGGCTCAACACCGTGGAGGAGACCGTCGAGGAGGTCCGCCGCCGCCAGGGTGCGCTCGCCGAGGAGCAGGCGCTGCTCGGCCGCACGCAGGCGGGGGCGGCGGAGGAACGCCGTGCGATCCTCGAGCGGATCGAGTCCCAGCGCGACGCCGTATTGGAGCACCTGCGCCGCCAGTTGCGCGCGGCCGAGGAGAGCGCCCGCCGCCACATCGAAGAGACCGAGCGGGAGATCCGCGTCGCCCGCACGCTGCTCGTGCGGATGGACGAAGAGCACGAGGGCGCGGGCCGGGAGCAGCCGCTGTGAGCCCGGCTCCCGCGTCGACGCAGGACGGCAGGTTCATCCTCGAGCGGTACCGGGACCGCCTGCCCGTCACCGACCTCACGCCGATGGTCACGCTGGGCGAGGGCGGGACGCCGCTCGTCCGCTCGCGCGTGATCGAGGGCGAGCTCGGCCTCGAGGCGCTGTACTTCAAGCTCGAGTACCTGAACCCGACCGGCTCCTTCAAGGATCGCGGCATGGTGATGGCCGTCGCGAAGGCGGTCGAGGACGGCGCACGCGCGGTGATCTGCGCCTCCACCGGCAACACCTCGGCGTCTGCTGCCGCCTATGCCGTGCGCCACGGCCTGAAGGCGTACGTGATCGTGCCGGCCGGCAAGATCGCGATGGGGAAACTGGCGCAGGCCGTGGTCCACGGGGCGGAGATCGTGCAGATCGACGGGTCGTTTGACGACGCCCTGAACATCGTGCGTGCGATCGCCGAGCGGCACAGCGTCGCGCTCGTGAACTCCGTGAACCCGCACCGCATCGAGGGTCAGAAGACGGCGGCGTTCGAGATTGTGGACGACCTGGGCGACGCGCCGGACATCCTCTGCATCCCGGTCGGCAACGCGGGGAACATCACGGCGTACTGGAGAGGGTTCCAGGAGTACCACCGCTCCGAGCGCGCCACGCTGCTGCCGCAGATGTGGGGCTTCCAGGCCGCGGGCGCCGCGCCGATCGTCCTCGGCCACCCGGTCGAGCATCCGGAGACGGTCGCGACCGCGATCCGCATTGGGAACCCGGCGTCGTGGGACGGCGCGGTCAACGCACGTGACGCGTCCGGTGGCCAGATCAAGGCCGTGACGGACGAGGAGATCCTCGCGGCGTACGGCCGCCTCGCCGCGGACGAGGGACTCTTCTGCGAGCCGGCCTCTGCCGCCTCACTGGCCGGCCTGGTCCAGCAGCATCGTGCCGGTGCGGACCTCCGGGGCAAGGTCGCGGTCTGCATCCTGACGGGTCACGGCCTGAAGGATCCGGACACCGCGATGACCGTGGAGGCCACGCTCCACCGTTCGGCGGCTGATATCGCCGAGGTCGAGCACGTCCTCGGCTGGTCCTAGGGCAGCGTCAGGCACCCGTTCGGACGCCTCAGGCGCCGGTGTATCGTGGTTGCACCACCTGATGGAGGAGACGCCGATGGCGCCGTCGATGCCCCGTGCAACCGCCGACCGCGACGCCTTGATCATCACGCTGCGCACGATGATCAGCGAGCTCGGCCTGAACCCTGAGGACGAGGGCCTGGCGGAGACGCCGCGTCGCATCGCGGACATGTACCTCGAACTCTTCCAGGGGCTCTGGCAGGACCCGCGTGAGGTCCTGAGCGTGATGTTCGACGAGAAGCACGACGAGATGGTGGTCCTGCGCGACATCCCGTTCTATTCGATGTGCGAGCACCATTTCCTGCCGTTCCACGGACAGGCGCACGTGGGCTACCTGCCGGACGGGAAGATCGTGGGACTCTCGAAACTCGCGCGCGCCGTGGAGATATTCGCCCACCGGCCGCAGGTGCAGGAGCGACTCACCAGCCAGGTCGCCGACTGTATCGAGGAGGTGCTTGGCGCGAAGGGCGTCGGCGTCGTGATCAGCGCGGAACACCTGTGCATGACGGCCCGCGGCGTCCGCAAGCCCGGCTCCGCGATGGTGACTTCGGCGATGCGCGGCCGCTTCCGCTCGGACATGTCCACACGCAGCGAGTTCCTTCGCCTGATCGGGCAGTCGTAGCCGCCATGTCGGTACCCGAGGCCGTCCCGGGAGGTCCGCTCCCCCAGCGGATCGCGATGCTCTCCTTTCACACCTCGCCGCTTGCGCCGCTGGGTGGCCGCGAGACGGGCGGGATGAACGTCTACGTGTTGGAAGTGGCGCGCGGCCTCGCGGCCCTCGGCGTCACGGTCGACGTATTCACGCGCCGCACCGACGAAGCCGGCGCGGAGGTCGAGGAGTTCGCGCCGGGCGCCCGCCTGGTGCAGGTGACGGCAGGCCCGGAAGAGCGGATCGAGAAGGAAGACCTGCTCCCGTACATCGGGCCGTTCGTCGAGGGCGTGGACGCGTTCCGCGCGCGACATGGCCTCGAATACGAGGCGATCTATTCGCACTACTGGCTCTCGGTCGTGGCGGGCGACCTGCTCGCGGCCCGCTGGGGCGCCCCCCACGCCGGGATGTTCCACACGTTGGGTGACGTGAAGTTGCGCGCGCGCGCCTCCGAGTCCGAGCGTCCGGAGCGGCTCGAGGCCGAACGGCGGCTCGTCCATCGTCTCGACCGCATCGTCGCGGCGACGGAGCACGAGCGACAGTTACTCCGGCAGATTTTCCGCGTGGACGGCGGGAAGGTCGCGGTGATCCCGCTGGGGGTCGACCTGCGGATGTTCACCCCGCGGCCCCAAGCGAAGGCGCGCGCGCGTCTTGGCCTCGACCCCGAGCGGCGGTCCGTGCTGGCGGTGGGCCGCATCGAACCGTTGAAGGGGCTCGACATACTGATCCGCGCGATCGGCCAACTCCAGTCCCGCGTCCCCGTCGACCTCCTCGTCATCGGGGGGGATGAGCGCGCGGCCTCGGAGGTCGCGCGATTGCAGGCGATCGCGGCCGAGGTGGGGGCGGGCAGCACGGTGCGCTTCCTGGGCCCCAAGCCGCACGAGTCGCTCGCCGACTGGTACGCCGCGGCCGACGTGGTCGCCGTGCCGTCCTTCTATGAATCGTTCGGGCTCGTCGCGGTGGAGGCGATGGCCTGCGGCACGCCCGTCGTCGCCTCCCGCGTCGGCGGGCTCGCCTCGACAGTGGTGGACGGGCGGACGGGATACCTGGTTCCGTGGCGCTGCCCGGAGCCGTTTGCGGAGCGGATCGAACTGCTGCTCAGGAACGAGCCGCTGCGGCTCGCGCTCGGCGCGGCGGGGGTCGAACGGATGCGCGCGTACGACTGGAGCGCGGTCGCCGCACGGGTGGGCGCCACGCTGGCGGCGCTCGTCGAGGAGCATCGCCGCGGCCTTGCCTCGTAGGCTCGCCGGTCCTGCACTCGCGGTAGACTGCGCCCCATGACGATGGCCCCCGAGATCGACATGGACGCCGACTTCATCACCGAACTGACGGCGAAGGTGCCGAGGCGCGCGCTCGCGATCTTCGCGCACCCCGACGACGCCGAGTTCAGTTGTGGCGGGACCCTCGCGCTCCTCGCGAGGCTCGGCTGGAACGTCGACGTGCTGGTCACGACCTCCGGGAACAAGGGGACGAAGGACCCCGGCGTTACGCCGCAGTTCCTGGCGGGCGAGCGCGAGGAGGAGCAACGCCGGGCGAGTGCCATCCTCGGCGCGAACGAGCCGGTGTTCCTCGGCTTCCCGGACGGCTACGTGGCTGCGGACAACGAGTTGCGCGGGCTGATCGTCCGGCACATCCGGCTCACCCGTCCCGAACTTGTGATCACGTGGGACGGGTTCCGCCCCGGCTTCAACCACCGCGACCACCGCTACACGGGACAGGCGACGTACGACGCGATCTACCCCGCCGCAGACGACCACCTCTACTACCCGCTGGACAAGGAGGAGGAACTGGAGCCGCACCGGCCGGT
Organism: Dehalococcoidia bacterium; assembly: GCA_004297315.1. Classification (GTDB taxonomy): domain Bacteria; phylum Chloroflexota; class Dehalococcoidia; order UBA2979; family UBA2979; genus SURF-43. The sequence goes on from SCTU01000246.1 coordinate 8,087, forward strand.
GGCCCTGCTCCTCTCCGGGCCAGGGGAGCCGAACTACCACGTGGACATCGAGCCGGTCCTGCGCACGAAGATCCGCGCGATCCTCGCGCACACCTCGCAGATGCGAGGCCGCACGGAGCGCGAGATGCTGGAGATGTACCGTGAGCGGGCGAAGCAGGCGCGCGAGGGCGGCCTCGATGGCCCGGTCCACCGCGAGTCGTTCGTGAAGATCCTCCTGCGCCGTTAACCTCGATGTCCGAGATCCACATCGACGATCTGGACGCCGCTGACGATGCGCTCGTCGAGCAGACGGCGCGCGTCCTCTTCGAAGCCTTCCAGGCGGTGACCGACTGGCTCACCGACATCGAGGCCGCACGAGCCGAGGTACGCGAGTCGCTCGAGCCCGGACGGCTCAGCCTTGTGGCCCGCGACGAGGCCGGGGCGGTCCTCGGCTGGATCGGTGGGCAGCACGAGTACGCCCGCGTGTGGGAGTTGCACCCGCTGGCGGTTTCCCCGCCCCAGCAGCGCCGAGGCGTCGGGCAGGCCCTCGTGGCGGCGCTGGAGGCGCGCGTCGCGGCACTGGGAGGGCTCACGCTGCGCCTCGGCACGGACGACGAAGCGGTGCCCGGCACGGGTACGGGGCGCACCTCGTTGTTCGGCGTCGACCTGTACGAGGGGGAACCGCTCAAGCACCTACTCGGCATACGCAATCTGCGCGGGCATCCGTACGAGTTCTACCTCGCGTGCGGCTTCGCCATCGTTGGCGTGGTGCCGGACGCGAACGGCCGGGGTGAGCCCGACATCCTCATGGCGAGGCGCGTGGGGGCCGGGATTCACGAGGATCCGTCCGGCCGGGTTTGACACTGCTTGCGGGCGGCCCCAGAATCACAGATCGCGCCTCGAACAGGCGCGCGCGTTTCCCACGCGAGCACGGTCGAATGGCCGCATTGCGGTGAGGACCGGCGACGGATGCGTCGCGACGAGGCTCACGGCAGGCCGTCCGGCCGTTCATGTTGCCTTCGCGGCAGTCCCCGTCTCGGCTTCGGTCGCCTCGGGTCTATGGTGAGGAGAGTCGGCGTGCCGACGATCAATCAGCTGGTCCGCGCCCCGCGGACACCGATCCGGAAGAAGACGAAGGCGCCCGCGCTGCGCTTCCGCTTCAACACGCTGAAGAACCGGATGCGCCGGTCGCCCAAGGGTTCGCCGCAGAAGCGCGGCGTGTGCACGCAGGTGCGCACCGTCACGCCGAAGAAGCCGAACTCCGCGCTCCGCAAGGTCGCGCGTGTCCGCCTCTCGAACGGCATCGAGGTGACGGCGTACATCCCCGGCGAGGGCCACTCCCTCCAGGAGCACTCGGTGGTGCTGATCCGCGGAGGCCGCGTGAAGGACCTTCCGGGCGTGCGTTACCACATCGTGCGCGGCGCGCTGGACGCGACGGGCGTGAAGAACCGCAAGCGTGGCCGCTCCAAGTACGGCACGCGCAAGGGCTAACGGGAGAACGAGATGCGCCGAAACCGCGCCACGATCCGCCCGGCGATCCCGGACCCCCGCTACGGGTCCCGGGTGGTGACGAAGTTCGTCGCCGCGCTGATGTACTCCGGGAAGCGGAGCACCGCCGAGACGGTGCTCTACACGGCGTTCGACAAGATCGAAGAGGTCACGGGCCGCCGCGGCATCGACGTCTTCGACCAGGCGATGAGGAACGTGACGCCGGTGGTGGAAGTGAAGCCGCGCCGCGTGGGTGGGGCGACGTACCAGGTGCCGATCGACATCCGCGGCGAGCGACGGCAGGCGCTGGCGCTCCGCTGGATCCGTGACTCGGCCCGCCGCCGCTCGGGCCACTCGATGATGGAGAAACTGGCTGCGGAACTGCTGGACGCGGCGAACAACGCCGGCAACGCGGTCCGCCGCAAAGAAGAGACGCACCGCATGGCGGAGGCCAACCGCGCCTTCGTCCATTACCGCTGGTAGGCCAGGCCGCCGGCGTACGCAGGAAGATTCAGGAATAGACGATGCCCCGCACGGTCCCGATCGAGCGCACTCGCAACATTGGCATCATCGCGCACATCGATGCGGGCAAGACCACTGTGTCCGAGCGCGTGCTGTTCTACACCGGCCGCACCTACAAGATCGGTGAGGTCCACGAGGGCACGGCGGTCATGGACTGGATGGAGCAGGAGCGCGAGCGCGGCATCACCATCACGTCCGCCGCGACGACTGCCTCCTGGAACGACCACACGATCAACCTCATCGACACGCCAGGCCACGTCGACTTCACGGTCGAGGTGGAGCGGTCGCTGCGCGTCCTGGACGGCGGCGTGGTCGTCTTCGACGGCGTCGCCGGCGTTGAGCCGCAGTCGGAGACGGTCTGGCGACAGGCTGACAAGTACGGCGTGCCGCGCATGTGCTTCGTCAACAAGATGGACCGCATGGGCGCCAACTTCGAGCGCTGCGTCGAGATGATCAAGGACCGCCTGGGCGCGGTCCCCGTGCTGCTCCAGATCCCGATGGGCGCCGAGGACCGGTTCAAGGGCGTCGTCGACCTGATCAAGATGGAGGCCATCACGTTCGAGGGCGAGCGCGGCCTCAACGTGACGCGCGGCCCGATCCCCGCTGAGTACGTCGAGACGGCGCAGATGACGCGCGAGGAGACGGTCGAGCGCACCGCCGAGAACGACGACGCGCTGATGGAGTCCTTCCTCGAAGGGCGCGAGATATCGGAGGCCGACCTGACGGCGGCGATCCGGCGCGCGACCATCGCCGGCAAGATCACGCCGGTGCTCTGCGGCTCGGCCCTGAAGGACAAGGGCGTCCAGCCCCTGCTCGACGCCGTCATCGACTACCTCCCGTCCCCGCTCGACGTGCCGCCGATCAAGGCGCACGACGTGAACGACGACGAGAAAATGCTGGAGCGCAGGCCAGACGACAGCGAGCCGCTGACCGCCATCGCCTTCAAGGTGGTCGCGGACCCGTTCGTCGGCCGCCTGGTGTTCTTCCGCGTCTACGCCGGCGTGGCCACTTCGGGCGACCAGATCGTGAACACGACGCGCAACAAGCGCGAACGGTTCGGGCGCATCGTCAAGATGCACGCGGCCAGCCGTGAAGACGTGACCGAGGTGCGCGCGGGCGAGATCGCCGCCGCGATCGGCCTGAAGGACACGTTCACCGGCGACACGCTCTCGGACAAGGACCACCTCGTCCGCCTGGAGTCGATTAACTTCCCCGAGCCGGTCATCTCGATGGCGGTGGAGCCGAAGACGCGCGACGACCAGCAGAAGATGGGCGAGGCGCTCCAGAAGCTCTCCGAGGAAGACCCGACCTTCCGCGTCCGCACGGACGAGGAGACCGGCCAGACGGTCATCCAGGGGATGGGCGAGCTTCACCTCGAGGTCCTCGTCGACCGCATGCGGCGCGAGTACAAGGTGGAGGCGAACACCGGCAAGCCTCAGGTGTCCTACCGCGAGACGGTGACGCGCGCAGCGAAGGCGGAGGGCCGCTTCGTCCGCCAGACCGGTGGCCGCGGCCAGTACGGACACTGCGTCCTGACGATCGCCCCGCGTGAGCCGGGCGCCGGCTTCCTCTTCGAGGACAAGACCGTCGGCGGCTCGATCCCGCGCGAGTACATCGGCGCGGTCCGGCGAGGCGTCGAAGGCGCGCTCGGCAGCGGCATCCGCGCCGGTTACCCGGTGGTGGACGTGCACGTCACGTGCATCGACGGTTCGTACCACGAGGTTGACTCCTCCGAGATGGCGTTCGAGACCGCCGGTTCGATGGGCATGCGCGAGGCGCTTCAGGCGGCTGGCTCCGTGCTCCTCGAGCCGATCATGAAGATGGAAATCACGACGCCTGAGGACTACTTCGGCGACGTGCTCGGCGACATTTCCGGCCGGCGCGGCGTCGTGCAGGGGTCGGAGATGCGCGGAAACGCGCGCGTGATCCGGGCGCTGGTGCCGCTGGCCGAAACCTTCGGGTACACGACGGACCTGCGCTCGATGTCGCAGGGCCGCGCGACGTCCTCGATGGAATTCGACCACTACGAGCGTGTGCCGCAGAACCTGGCGGACGAAATCGGCAACAAGCGGAAGGCCGGCGCGGCGTCATAGCCGGTGCGGCCAGACGGACGGCAGGACGACTGACAGTCGAGGAACTGGGGAGAGACTGATGGCCAAGGGCGTATTCGAGCGGACCAAGCCGCACCTGAACATCGGGACGATCGGTCACGTCGACCACGGGAAGACGTCGCTGA
>SCTU01000247.1 GCA_004297315.1 Dehalococcoidia bacterium
CGAGCGACCCGCTGGGGCTGATCCCGACCGCCTTCACCTTGAGTGACGCGGAACCTGCGTTGCCCCCGGCGGCAGTGCACACGCGGATCTTGACCGGCACCGTGCTGCCGGACTTGTGACCCTTGGCGTGATCGCTGCCGTGGTCGCCATCATTGTCGCCGTCATCGCGGACCGTACAGATCGTGTACGTGATCGAGATGTTCGCTGAAGCGCTACTGCCGAGGTAGTTCGCGCTCTCCGCATACGTCGCCGTCGCGGTGCACGAGGTGCCCGCATTGATGCAGTCCCCGGCGTAGACGGTCGTCGCGACGCCTGCGGCCGCCGGAGTCACGGTCGCAGTCGCTGTGTAGGCCGTGCCGGTGTAGGGGAACGGTCCTGGCCCGAAGGTCACGGCTGTGGCAGTCGGGGCTTTGTTGATGGTGACTGCTGCGGAAGCGCTACTCCCGGTGTGGTTCGCGTCGCCGGCGTAGGTGGCCGTCCCCGTGCAGGAATCGGCGACATCGGTCGGTGAGGCCACACACCCTACCACCGTGACGGGCTGGTTGAGCCCGCCAGCACCCGTCACCGTCGCCGTCAGCGGGTGCCCGCTGCCGTCATAGGTGAACGTGCCGCCACCCGAGATGGTGACGGTGCTCGGCGCTGGGTCGATGGTGATGGTCGTCGTTGCACTGCTCCCCGAATGCGTGGAGGTGGCAGCGAACGTCGCCGTCGCGGTGCAGGTGTTGCCCGCGTTGGTGCAGTCGCCCGAGTACGCGATCGTCGCCGCGCCGGCAGCCGACGGCGAGACCGTCGCCGTGGCCGTGAATGCCGAGCCGTTGTAGACGAACGGGCCAGGCCCGAACGTCACGGTCGTGGTCGTCGAGGTCACCACTGGAGTCGGTGGGACGACGACGATCGGGGCCGTGCCTTCAACGGTGATGTCCGCACGGTAGTTGAAGCCCGAGGCGCCGCCCCAGTCCTCCACCACCACCAGCATCTCGTTCTGGCCTGCCTGGATGGCCGACTGGAGAGACGGCCGGACACCCGGGACACCCGGCGCGGACGCCGGGACCGGGTTCGCACCCGCGCCGCCCCCGCCGACCAGCCGGTCAGTGACCTGCGTGCCGTTGATGTAGTAGGTGCCGGCGTTGTCTGAATTGATCCAGAACTTGATGTCTGGGTTTACCGATCCCGTCGGGATGGTGAACCGCACGCGATACGCCACGACGTTGCCGCCGGATGCGCCACACTGCGAGGAGGACGTCGACGGACCACAGTTGATCCAGCTGTCCGTCCCCGGTACGAAGCCCCACGGATGAGCGCCGACCAGATACGCGGGGCGCCACACCGGGCTCGCGTTCCCCGTGAAATGCCACGCTCCCGTGCTGCTGATCCCCGCGTCCCATTCCACGACGTCCGAAGACCAGTCCGTCGAGGCGTCGGTCGATCCCACCGGTCGTCCCGGGCCCGTGTGGCCGCCGACGATCGAGAGAGTCTGGACGGGCGGAGGACCGTCCGCGCTCACCGTTCGTGTTGTCCCGATTACCCCCAACGCGAGCGCGAACACCGCAAGGACCGCTGGGGCAGCCCTCCTGAACGAGGATCCTGTTCTTGACCGCAAATCGATTTTCCCCTTCGTTGAGCGTCAGCCGCTCATCCGACCGCCACGGGAGAGTTCGACCGCACATGCCAGTGCAATCCGGTGCAGACTAGTGCGATAGCACCAATTCACGCTCGTGGTAACCGTGCAAGAAGAGAAAAGATTAGGTAAAGATCACCAGGGGAGAT
>SCTU01000248.1 GCA_004297315.1 Dehalococcoidia bacterium
AGATGCGCGCGCGGTCCCGGACCGCCGGACGCCCGCAGGAGACGCAGACGCGCCCGTCCGCAGGCAACTCGGTGCCGCACCACGAGCAGAACTCGCGCAGGGGACGTCCGCAGGCGGTGCAGAAGCGGTCGGCGTCGGTGACGGGCGCGCCGCAACCGTCGCAGAAGCCGGCGGGCCTGGGTTCGGGCTTGTCCTCGAGCCATTGCTGCATGAGGCACCCCTTGGAGGGTAGTCATACAGGAGCGTGGCGGGGGGTGTCGACCTACAGCGACGCCCGGCGGGTGCCGGGCGTTGCCGTGGGCGGGCACGTTACGTGGTGTTAGCGGACGCCAGCCGGGACGGCTGCCGCGCGGTGCGCGTCGAGCGAGATCGGCTCCAGGTCGTCTTCGTCCAGCGGGACGCGAGGCGCCTCCCCGCGGGCGATGGCGTCGAGGTCGTCTTCGAACAGCCGTGCCTGCTCCGGGTCGAGGCCGATCGGGGAGCGGGCGATGCGGTTGAGCTCCTCCAGCATCTCGTCCAGCGAGACAAACTGGTGGTAGACGGAGGCGAAGCGGATGTAGGCGATCGGGTCGAGCCGCTTCAGCCGGGTGATCGCCATCTCGCCGATGACGCGGCTGGGCACCTCCGGCCGGCTGCTGCCGGTCAGCCGCTGCTCGATGTCCTCGACGATCGCCTCGACGGCGCCGGTCGGCAGCGGCCGCTTGCGCGCCGCGATGCGGAGGCCGGCGAGCAGCTTCTCGCGCGAGAACTCCTCGCGCCGGCCGTCCTTCTTCACCACCATCACGACGGCGCGCTGCATCTGTTCCTGCGTGCTGAACCGCTCGCCGCAGGACTCGCAGCGGCGACGGCGGCGGATGCCGCTCTCCACCGCGCGAGAGTCCACGACCTTGGTCGAGGCATGGCCACAAAACGGGCACTTCATAGATGTGTGCTCATGTTCCTCGGGGGAGAGGCACTGTGTGGGACGGGGAGGGAGCACCCCGGTGTTGGACTATGCGCGCCCCAGCCCCCGGCCACAACGGGTCGCATCCACATGCTTGCGCCGAAGTTGTCCCCACCCCTGTTCGCTGCCGTGGAAGCGGCACACGGGTGATGGCACGTGAAACGTCCGAGTCGTGCGCATCGTGAAACGGGAAGGGCGGCCCTAAGGCCGCCCTTCCAACTCGTTACGGGGCCACCGCCCTACCGCGAGGGGAAGGAGCGGCGCAGGAATGTCGGCAGGTCCGCCTCGGTTAGTGCGTCCGAGGCCGTCGGGTCGGGACGGATCTGCCCCAGCTTGATCGGCTCCGGCTGCTCGTCCAGCAGGTGGCGCAACGGCATCTTCTTCACGCCCGAGAACCCCGTGGCGATCACCGTGATGCGCACTTCGTCCTTCAGCGCGTCGTCGAGGCTCGTGCCGAAGATGATCTCCGCCTCCGGATCCACGACGCTCGCGATCACACGCGCCGCCGCGTCGAGCTCGCGCAGGCCGAGGTCGCGCGGGCCGGTGACGTTGAACAGGACGCCGCGGGCGCCGGTGATGTCCACCTCCAGCAGCGGGCTGGAGATCGCCTGACGGGCCGCGTCCGTCGCGCGGTTCTCACCTCGGCCGGCGCCGATCGCCATCAGCGCGGGGCCGGCGTCCGTCATGATCTTGCGCACGTCGGCGAAGTCCAGGTTCACGAGGCCGGGGGTCGTGATCAGTTCGCTGATCCCCTGAATGCCCTGGCGCAGGACGTCGTCCGCCATCGCGAACGCCTCGGTGATCGAGATCTTGTCGTCGCCCATCTGGAGGAGGCGGTCGTTGTGGATCACGATCAGCGTGTCCACCTTCCCCTCCAGGTCGCGGACGCCCTCCTCCGCCTGCTGGCGGCGCTTGGCGCCCTCAAAGGTGAACGGCTTGGTCACGACGCCGATTGTGAGGGCGCCCATCTCGCGGGCGACCTCGGCCACCACGGGGGCCGCCCCGGTGCCAGTGCCGCCGCCGAGGCACGCGGTGACGAAGACCATCTCCGCGCCGCCGAGCGCCTCCGCGATGCCCTCGCGCGACTCTTCCGCCGCACGCTGGCCGCGCAGCGGGTCCGCTCCGGCGCCGAGGCCGCGCGTGAGGCGGTCGCCGATGCGCACGCGCACTTCGGCCTCGCAGTGCTCGAGCGCCTGCATGTCGGTATTCATCGCGACGTACTGCACGCCCGGAAGGCGGGCGCTGATCATCCGGTTGACGGCGTTGCTGCCCCCCCCACCGACGCCCACCACCTTGATCGGGGGCAGGCCGTCCACGCTGCTTTGCATGTTTCGCTCCTGACTGTTCGGCTTCACGGCCTTGCCTTTCCCAGCCATCGGGCTTGCGGGGGAGGGGAGGTTCCGCCCGGAGGCCGTCGTGCTGCTCTCCTCGAAGATTGTCCCCTGCGCCTCGCCGCGCGGTCGCGGGTGTGGACGCGGGCGTGGTGTGTGCTCGGCGACGGGGGCCTCGACGGTCGCAATTGCCGAGGGCTGCGCGACGACGATCGGCGCGACGACCACCGGCGCGACCATGGTCGGCGCAACCGGTGCGCTGACCGCAGCCGGCACTGGAGGCGCCTCGGTCGATTCGTCGACGGAAAGGCGGGTCGCCACGCCCACCCCGCCGATCGCGTCGAACTCTGAGCGCACGTCCGGTTTCAGCGGCTCAACGGTGAGGTCGAGGCTGCGCGCGGCAGGCTCGGCGGGCCTTGGCGCTGGGGCCACGTACGCCTCGTGCTGCCCCGGCCCGTCGGACGGCGCGTCCTGTGCGGCCCGGCGTGCGGCGGCCAGGTAGTCGAAGAGCGTGCCTGCGCCCATCGCCTGCGGTTCGTTGCTGTTCGACATCGCGTTGCTCCTCGCTACTCCGCCTCCGCAGCCGGTTACTGCGGCAGGATGAGACGCATCAGGTGCGCCAACCGCTTCATCACACCGCCCAACGCCGGCACGGGGACCGGCGACGAACGGAACATGATCTCCTGCTCTTTGAGTGCCCATTTCAGCAGCCCCACGCTCGTGGCGTAGGCCGGGTCGTTCAGGATGTCCGAGAGCCCCGCGAGGTGGCGCGGCCGTCCGATCCGCGCCGGCAGCCCGAGCACGTCGCTCGCCAGCAGGTCGAGGCCTCCGAGGCCGGACGCCCCGCCCGCGAGGACGACGCCGGCCGAGAGCATCTCCGGGTCGGTGCCGCGCTTGATCTCGGCCTGCGCCAGTTCGAGCAGCTCCTCCGAGCGCGCCTGGAGCACCTGCGCCATGAAGCGGCGCGAGGCGTACTTATTCCCGTCCGACCCGAACGCCTCGAGTTCGACCTGCTCCTCCTCCTCGACCATCGAGGGGATGACGTGGCCGAACCGCTTCTTCGCCTGCTCGGCCGAGGGCTGGGGCACGCGCAGCGCCACCACCAGGTCGCGCGTCATGTGCATGCCGCCGATCGGCAGTACCGCCGTGTGCGTGACCGCGCCGTCGACGAAGACGGCGATGTCCGTCGTCCCCCCGCCGATGTCGACCAATGCGACGCCCTGGCGCATCTCCTCGTCCGTCAGCACCGCCTCGGCGCTTGCCAGCGGCTCGAGGATGAGCGACTCCACGCGGACACCCGCGCCCTCCACGCACTGCACGAGGTTGTTCAGCGCGCCCGCGCTGGAGGTGACGACGTGCGTCTCCACGTCCAGCCGGGAGCCGAACATCCCCGTCGGGTCGATCACGTGGTCCTGGCCGTCTACGACGTAGTAGCGCGGGACGACGTGGATCACCTCGCGGTTGTTCGGGACGTTCACAATGCGCGCGCTTTCGAGCGCGCGATGGACATCGCCGTCGCCGATTGGCCGACGCGGGTCCGTGATCGCGACGATCCCGCGTGAGTTCATCGAGGAGACGTGCGGGCCGGCCACGCCGATATGAGCGGAGAGGATCTTCGCCCCACTCGCCCGCTCCGCCCGTTCGACGGACGACGCGATCGCCTCGATGGCGGCCTGGATATTGTTCACGGCCCCCTTGTCGAGGCCGGCAGACGGCCCGACGCCGACGCCGAGGATCCGCAGTTCCCCCTGCGGGGTGACCTCCGCAACGATCGTGCAGACCTTCGTGGTCCCCACGTCGATCGCGGCGATGCTGTGGCTGCCCATTAGCGGCCTCCCACGGACGTCGCCCCGCCCGGGGCTGGACTTCCCCCCGCCGCCGGCGTCGATGCCGGACGGACGGTTCCGCCCTGCGGCGTCGGGGTTCCCGGTCCCGGCGTCGAGGTGGGGGTGACGGACGGAGTCGCAGGCGTGGGGCGCAGCGGACCGGGTGTGGCGGTCTGAGGCGCGGGGCCACGCAACACGATGTTCCGCCCGAAGCGGAGGTCGATCTCCTGCACCGTCTCCTTTGGCGGCTCCCGCTTGAGCCGCTCCGCGAGCGCGGTCCATGACTGCACCTTGAACTCGTAGTTCGAGGAATCTCCGAAGATCACGTCGGGCTGGCCTTCCGCGATCACCGTGAGTCCTCGGTCGGCGCGGAAGAGGAATGCCTTCGGCTGGTGCCCGACCCGCGCGAAGGTGCCGTCGCGGAGCAGCCGCGCGACGAGCCGCACGGTGTCCGTGTCGGCCGCCACGCCCTTTGAGACGTCTGCGCCCAGTTCGACGATCGTCGGCGCGGTGTGCGGCGCCGGACGCGAGGCCTGCAGCGCATGCCCCTCCTCGTCGACGACGATGCGCTGACTGCCGGACTGCCAGTAGCCGAAGGCCTGGTGTTCGGTCACGTCCACCGTCACGGTGTGCAACCAGTCGCGCGTGATCTGGACGTCCTTCACCGACGGCAGCGCACGGACAGCTTCACTTGCGAGCCCCGTGTCGAGGCCCAGCATCGAGCGGCCCTGCAGGCCGGCGATGCGCGCGATCTCGTCTGCGGACACGACTTCTGCGCCGGTCACGCGTACCTGCTGCACGCGCACCACGTCGCCGGAGAACACCCACCAGCCTCCCGCGCCGGTGAGCATCATGGCCGCCGCGGCGCCTGCGATGAGGCCGAGGCCGCGGCGCGACACGGGCGGGCGCGTGGGGCGGGCACGCCGAGGTTCGCCCCGCGACGTCTCGAACCGCCGCGGTGAGACGCCGTAGCGCGCCTCGCCCAGCGAGGGGCGACGCGTCCCTGGACGGCGCGACGGGCGCCGGCCGGGCCACTGGAGGTTTCGGAAGAGGTCATGCACGAGCACGCACCTCCTCGAACCGTTCGATGCCGAGGTCAACGAGCCGCGAGATCAACTCGCGGTAGGAAATGCCCGCCTCCTGCCAGAGGCGCGGGTACATCGAGATCGGTGTGAACCCCGGGAGGGTGTTCACCTCGATGCACTTCACGTCGCCGGTGGCTTCCACGAAGAAGTCGACGCGCGACAGGCCGGCGCAGTCGAGGGCGCGGTATGCCTGCACCGCCAGGTCCTGCACGCGGGCGGTCGTGGGCGCGTCGACCTCGGCCGGGACGATCAGCGCCGCCGAATCATTGAGGTACTTCGCGGCGTAGTCATAGAACTCCGTGCTCGGGCGGATCTCGCCCAGCGGCGAGGCCTGTGGGTCGTGGTTGCCGAGGACCGCGCACTCCACCTCGCGCCCGGTGAGCGCCGCCTCCACGAGCACCTTGCGGTCGAAGCGTGCGGCCTCTGCCAGCGCGTCGCCGAGGTCCTCGAGCGAGCGGGCCTTGCCGACGCCGACCGAGGAGCCGCCGTTCGCGGGCTTCACGAAGCAGGGGAAGCCGATCTCGCGCTCGATGCGGCGGGCCGTCTCCGGGCCTGCATCGCGCGTCTCCGCGTCCCGCAGCACGAGGTAGCGCGCCTGCGGGATGCCGTTCGCCGCGAAGACGGCGCGCATCAGTTCCTTGTCCATCCCGGTCGCCGAGGCGGCGACGCCGGGACCGACGTACGGCAGTTCAGCCATCTCGAGGAGGCCCTGCAGCGTGCCGTCCTCCCCGAACGTGCCGTGCACGATCGGGAACGCAATGTCGACCGTGCGGAGCGCCGCAACCACCGCCGGGTAGGCGAAGACGCCCGCCCCCGGCTCGTCCCCCAGGTCGCGACGCTCGCCTGCCTCGACGCGCGCGAGGCGTACTCGGGTCTCCTCCGGCGTGAGCCATGCGCCCCCGCGCGTGATGCCGAACGGCACCACCTCGAAGCGCGCGGGGTCGGCCTCGCGCATCACGCCGCGCGCGGAGACTACCGAGACCTCGTGCTCGGTGGAGCGGCCGCCAAAGATCACCGCGAGGCGCTGGAGTGAGGTCGCGGTCATCGCCGTGCCTCCAGCGCGCTCAGCACCATCGGGCCGAGGTCGGTCACGTCACCCGCGCCGATCGTGATGAAGACGTCGCCCGGCCGCAGGTCAGAGGCGAGGCGAGCCGTCGCCTCCTCGAATGAGTCGAGTGTGACCGGCGCAGGCCGGACGATCTGGGCTGCAAGGGCGTGCGCGTCCATCCCGCGGTCCGGGTCCTCGCGAGCGGCGTATGTGCGCAGGATGTACAGCGCGTCCAGGCCCTCGAAGCAGGTCTTGAACTCGTCCAGCAGGTAGACCGTGCGCGTGTACGTGTGCGGCTGGAAGCAGCCCACGAGGCGCCGCCCGGCGAAGCGCTGGCGCGCGGCGAGGACGGTCGCGCGCACCTCCGTCGGGTGGTGGGCGTAGTCGTCCACGACGGTGACGGTGCCACCCTCGACGGCGGCCTCGCCCTTCACCTCGAAGCGCCGGCGCGCGCCCGTAAATGCCGATGCCGCCGCCGCCGCGCGATGGAAGTCGACCCCGGCGCGCATCGCCGCGGCCAGTGCGCCGAGGGCGTTCAGCAGGTTGTGCCGCCCCGGCACGCCGACGGAGAGGCGGCCGAGTTCCGTGCCGTTCAGGCTCACCGTGCAGTCGAGGCCGCCACGGTCGTTCCCGCGCACGCGCGTGCCGCGCCACTCCGCGTCCTCGGAGTCCAGCCCGTAGCGCTCGACGTGCGCGCCGGCCGCGCGACGGGCGAGTCCGAGTTCCAGTGCCCACGCCGCGTCCGCACAGACGATGAGCGTCCCATCGGACCGCACCCGCGCCGCGAACCGCTCGAACGCCGTCCGGTACGCCTCTGCGGTGCCGTAGTAATCGAGGTGGTCGACCTCGATGTTCGTGATCACCGCGATGCGCGGCTCGTACTGGAGGAACGCCTCCGCGTACTCGTCCGCCTCGACGACGGCGACCCGGCCGTCGCCGTCGCGGCAGTTCGCGTCGTCGAGGTCGCGCGCGTCGCCGCCGAGCAAGACCAGCGGGTCCAGGTCGCCGCGCACGCACATCAACGTGAGCATCGAAGAGGTCGTCGTCTTGCCGTGCGTCCCCGCGACCGCGAGCACGTCGCGGTCGGCGATCAGCCGCTGGACCATCTCGGCGCGGAGGATGACAGGGATGCCTCGGGCGCGCGCCTCCAGCAGTTCCGGGTTGTCCGGTTTCGCCGCCGCAGTCGTGACGACGAGGAGCGCATCGCCGATCTGGGCGGCCGCATGGCCGGCGTACACGTGCGCGCCGAGCGCCTCCAGCCGTCGCGTGTGCTCGGACAGCGTGAGGTCGGAGCCCGTGACCTGGATCCCGCGGTGGCGGAGGATTTGGCCGATGGCGGACATGTGGATGCCACCCGCGCCTACGAGGTGGACGCGCGTCGGGATCGGCCAAATCCTCCGCCACCGCGGGATCCAGGTCACGGGCTCCGACCTCACGCTGTCCGAGCACACGCGACGGCTGGAGG
>SCTU01000249.1 GCA_004297315.1 Dehalococcoidia bacterium
GCGAGATCGATGCGCGCGCGCTGCTCGACGAGATCGCGGAGTCGGCGTGGCGCACCGGCGATCCCGGCTTGATCTTCCTCGACACCATCAACCGCACAAACCCGACGCCTGCGCTCGGAGCGATCGAGGCGACCAACCCCTGCGGCGAGGTCCCCCTGCTGCCGTGGGAGGCCTGCACGCTCGGCTCGCTCAACCTCGCCGCGTTCTGGGACGGCACGCGCGGCGACCTCGACTGGGACGCGCTGGCCGAGACGGTGCGGCTCGCCGTGCGCTTCCTCGACGGCGTCGTGGAGGTGAACGAGTTTCCGGTGCCGGAGATCACGGCGGCGGTGCGCGGCAACCGCAAGATCGGGCTCGGCGTGATGGGGTTCGCGGACCTGCTGATCGCGGCGCGGCTCCCGTACGCCTCGGAGGACGCGCTGGACCTCGCGCGGCGCGTGTCGTCGTTCATCTCGCGCGAGGCGGACGAGGCGAGCGCGGCGCTGGGCGAGGAGCGCGGGCCGTTCCCGAACTGGGCGGCCTCGGTCTACGCCAACGGGCCGCGCTACCGGAACGCGACGCGCACCTGCATCGCCCCCACGGGCACGATCGCGATCATCGCCGGCGCCTCGTCCGGCATCGAGCCGCTGTTCTCGCTCGCGCACGTCCGCCGCATGGGCGACGGCACGCTGCTGCCCGAAGTGAGCGAGGCGTTCCGCGCGGAGGCGGAGGCCGGCGGCTACACGTCAGTCGAACTGCTCGACGACCTCGCGCAGGGCGTGCTGCTCTCCGACTGCGACGAGGTGCCCGCGGAGGTGCGCGCCCGCTTCGCGACGGCGCACGAGATCGAGGCGGACTGGCACGTGCGGATGCAGGCGGCGTTCCAGGAGCACACCGACCTCGCGGTGTCGAAGACGGTGAACCTGCCGCACGAGGCGACGTCCGCCGAGATCCTGGCGGCGTACACGCTGGCGCACCGCCTCGGCTGCAAGGGCGTCACGGTCTACCGCGACGGCTCGCGCGCCTTCCAGGTCCTCGCCCACGCGCCGTCCGGGGCCTGCCCCGACTGCGCCCAGCCCCTCGAAGCCCTCGAAGGCTGCACCACCTGCCCCGCCTGCGGCTACGCGAAGTGTGAGGGTGGGGAGGTGTAGAGGGTGAAGACGCTCGAGAGCGGCCAGACTATGGAAAGCGCCGCTTGAATCGACGGCGTCGCATGCGCGGCACGAACTTCGGTCCGGTCTGGAGTTCGACGATATCGGCCTGACCATCCGCGTTCCGACGACCGACCAGCGCCCTCCGGCCTACTCGATCCACGCCGACGTACGGCGAGTTGCCCTCGAATTCATACGGGAGTTGTTCAACGTCGACGTGCAAACTCCAGATGTCGGCGACCAATTGGTCGATCTCATCGAGCAGGACTTCTTCCTCATCGAGACGTCCTGCTCGACTCCACTTCGCGCGTATCGCATAGCCGCCTGAAATGCGCCTCTCAAAACCGGGCAGCCACATTGAATGAATGAGCTGATCACGCCGCTGGGCTGCGCTCTCAAGCCGCCCCTTGATTGGTTTGAAGCGACTGTCACTCGACATCTCGAACAGCCGATCAATTATCTCCACGTTGGCGCGAAAGCCCAGGCGACTGGTTAGCACGGTGGCACCGTCATCAACGTCCAACCCCAGATAGAACGATAACGTCGCTGCCAGATGGGCTTCCATCTCACCGAAGGCAATCACGAGTCCACCAAGCGCGTCTCGAAGCCGGGCCCAATCAGGGTTTGCATCCGAAGACTGAGTCTCGTCCTGCCCGGTGCTTGCATCGTCCATAGTTGCCTCATGTTGAGTGACGCTGTCTCCATCATAGAAGACTGCGCTTTGTCAGGCATGCCATGTCCTTCACGCGTCGCTGGAACGCCGAAATGGTACCGGCCGACGTGGCCTCCCCTCGCGGGGAACGAAGAACCCCTCGCTAGCCCTTGATCACGTCCAGCGCGACGTCGTAGCGCCAGGCGACGCCGTCCTTCGTGATGCGGCCGACGGAGGGGGAGCCGAAGTGGCTGCCGAGGACGATCGTGCCGGTGTCGGAGTAGCGGGTGAGGAAGGCGCGGCGGCCGGCGGCGCCGGCCTCTTTGTCGCGGTCGAGGGCGGCGGGGAGGTCCGGGAAGGCGCACTGGATCGGGGAGTGCATCACGTCGCCGGTGATCACGGCACGCTGGCCGCGCGACTCGATCTCGACGCAGACGTGGCCGGGGGTGTGGCCGTGCATCGGCACCAGGCGCACCTCGGGCGTCACCACGTAGTCGGTCGCGACGAACTCGGCGAGCCCGGCCATGATCACGGGGCGCACGGAGTCGGCGAGCAGTTGCTCGACGGAGGGCTGCTCCGACGCGACGGACTCCCAGTACTCGTACTCGCGACGCGCGAAGAGATGGCGGGCGCGCGTGAACGTCGGCACCCAGCGGCCGTCCTCGAGGTGCGCGTCCCAGCCGCAGTGGTCGACGTGGATGTGCGTGCAGAGCACCGTG
>SCTU01000250.1 GCA_004297315.1 Dehalococcoidia bacterium
CCGCGGGCGTGCTGCGCTTCCGCCCGCTCCGGGCCGCCGCCGAGCGCCGCGCTCGCCTTTAGCCGCGTCAGGTCATCCAGGGCGTGTTCGATCGAAGTCATCCGGGCGGTCTCCCCACACGCCCCTCTGCAAGGGGCCACGAGGCATCGTATCCGGCTGTCTCAGTTCCGGGAACCGCAGCCGCAGATTCGGGGAAGCCTCGCCACGCGCGAGTCAGATTCTCATCGGGGCTTCGGCACGCGGATCGTTTCGCCTGCTTTGATGTTGCTCAGGCCGCCCGGCGCTACGCCGTTGGCCGCTTCGAGTTCGGCAAGCGTTACCTGGAACTCGAGCGCGATCCCGTAGGCAGTGTCGCCCGGCTTCACGAGGTAGGTGTCGCCGGTGACAGGCGGTGGCGTTGGCCTCGGCGGCCCGACCGTCGGTCCGGGGGTGGGGGTCCCGCCGGCAGTCGCGCGCGGGATCTTCAGTACCTGCCCGATGCGCAGGTCGTCGTTCGACAGATTGTTCGCCGCACGGATGGCGGCCGCGGTCACGCCGAACCGCTGCGCGATCAGGGACATCGCGTCCCCGGCGACCACCGTGTACGTCGTCTCGGCCCCGCCCGCCGGAGGCGTGGCAGTGGACGTGCCGGACGGTGTCGTGCCCGACGTGGAGGTCGTGCCCGGCGTCCGCGAAGGGGCGGCCACGATCGTCGGCTCGGGAGGCTTCGCGAAGGGTGTCGCCGTGAGGACGCCCGAGGCGGACGACGGCGCCTCCTTCTTGTCGCACGCGGAAGCCAGCGTCGTCGTTAGGAGGAGCGTCGCGAGGAGGGCGAGCGGTCGAAGCGCGGCGGATGTCTGCATACGCACTCGCATCGTAGGCACCGGCGTGCGGACAGCAAACCGCGAGGCTATCGCGCGGCCGCGAGCGCGTTGATCGCCAGTTCAGCCGCGGCCAGCATCGTCTCCACCGACGCGCGGTCGACGTTCTCGACCGTGTCGCGCGGGTCGTGGATCAGCGGGTCGTCGCCGGAGTGGAAGGTGACGGCCGGGATACCCGCCGAACTGAAGGAAACGTGGTCGGAGGAGGCGAATGGCGGGAACTGGCCGGCGCGGAACCCAGTTTTACCGCCCTGCTTCAGCAGGCTGAGTACCTTCTCCTGCAATCCCGCCTCCCCCACGATCTGGGGATCGGTCACTTTCCCCACCATGTCGAAGTTCAGCAAGAACCTCACGCCCGCCGTGCCGTGCTGCTTCACGTAGGCCTGCGAACCCCAGAGCCCGTACTCCTCCGCGCCGAAGGCGATGATGCAGAGGCCGGGGCGGTGCAAGGTGCGCGCGAGTTCAAGGATCATGGCGGTACCGCTGGCGTTGTCGTTCCCACCCGGCCCCTCGGGCACGCTGTCATAGTGCGCGCCAAGGTATGCCTCGCACGGCTCGCTGCCACGACCAACGACGTTCTGCGAGGCGGTCTGCCTGGAGCCGGCGGCAGCGACGACGGTCACGCCACCCCCGCTGTGCGCGACCACAAGCAGGCGGTCGCGCACAGCCCGCTCAACGCCCACCACCGGGATTGACGTCTTCACGTCGCCCAGCGTCCCGCGAAACTGCCCTTCCTCGTTGTTCACGACAATGATTGCGGCCGCTCCCGCACCCTGCGCGTTTGCGGCCTTCTGCCCGAAGGGGATCC
>SCTU01000251.1 GCA_004297315.1 Dehalococcoidia bacterium
GCGCGCGGGCTCGCGCTAGGCGCGACTCGTCCCATCCACGATGACCCGTCGATGGCGCGCAATCGGTGCAATCTTCGTCACCGCTGTCGTGATCGCGGCCGGAGCATGGGTACTCGTCCGTCAGCCATGGAGTTCCTCATCGACGTCCGCGGCCAGCGTCGCCGAGGGAAAGGCGCTGTATCAGACGAACTGCGCCTCCTGCCACGGCACGCGCGGCGAGGGACAGCCGGATTGGAAGACGAAGAAGCCTGACGGGCTGTACCCGGCACCCCCGCACGACTCGTCCGGCCACACGTGGCACCACGCGGACGGCCTGTTGTTCCGCATCGTCCGCGAGGGCGGGCAGGTCGCCGGCCCACCGGGGTTCAAGAGCGGCATGCCTGCCTTCGGCGGGACGCTCTCGGACGCGCAGATCCGCGCCACGCTGGAGTACATCAAGACCTTCTGGGGGCCGACGGAACGCAAGTCGCAGGCTGACCAGAGCCTGCGCGACCCGTATCGCTGAGTGATGCGCGCCTGCCCGGCCCGATTCGATTTGGCGCGAGGCGTATCCTCCCGCCGAGGTCGGCACGCATGAACACTCTCCCCGCTCGACGGGCACTCCTGCTGGTCCTTGGCGTGGCCGCCGTCGCGTTGTCCGCCTGCGGCTCGAAGGACGACGACCGCATCGCAGATCTCGAGGGGCGTGTCGACAGGCTGGAGGCCGCCGCGAAGGTCTCTGCGAGCGCCTCGCCCACTCCGGTCGGCAAGACCACCACCTACAAGGAGTTCGGGTTCTCGCTTCCGGTGCCCGAAGGCGTCGAAGTGAAGTCCGCAGGCCTCGGCACCGCGAAGGCGAGCAAGGACGAGGGCCAACTCACGATGTCGGCGGGCGGCGTGACGATGGCGCTCATCTGGACGAAGCAGACCATCGCACCGAAAGACGCGGTGCAGGGCGCGCTTCAGGTCCTCGTCTCGGCGCAGCCCGCGCTCACCTTCCGCCCGCTGAGCGAGGGAGACATGAAGGTCGACAACCGGACGGCCGCGTACGGCGCGTTCGGCGCGTACGACAAGCAACAGGCGCTCTCCTCGGTCGGCGTGATCGGCGCCTGGAGTTGCGGCGGCGGCACGTTTTCGATCACGGTCGTCGGCGCCAACCAGGCGGCGGTGGAAAGTTCCTACACCGGCTTCACCGACGGATTCCGGTGCGCCTGAGCGGAGGGTGAGGATGCGTCTGCGTCGCCGGCTCGCGCTCGTGTCCGCACTCGCCCTGCTCGCGCTGGCCGCGCGCTGGGGATCGACGTCGGCACAGGTACCGCCGGATGGCTTCACCCCGTCTCCCGGCTTCACCCCGCCTCCTGGTTTCACCCCGCCTCCTGGTTTCACGCCGCCTCCCGGCTTCACGCCACCCCCGACGCCGACGTTCACTCCGCCCGCTGGGTTCACGCCGCCTCCTGGCTTCACCCCGCCCGCAGGGTTCGCCACCCCACCTGCCGGCTTCACGCCGCCCGCGGGCAGTCTCCCCTTCGGCGGCGCGACGCCGCCCGCACCTTTCACTGCCCCGAGCGGCTTCCCTTCGGGCTCCTTCCCGACCTTCTTCGGACCGGGGACCTCACCGGGCGCCGCAATCACCGCGCCGCCTCCCGGCTTCGCGCTCCCGCCGGGCGTCGAGGATTTCATGAAACTGATGGCCGGGCGGCGGGGCGGGCCGCCCTCGTCGGCGGCGCTGGCGTCAATCTTCGATTCGCTGCGCGGCGCCGGGCCGCCCCCCGGGGTACCGGGGGCGATCCCGAACGGGAACCCATGGGAGGCGTTCGCGGCGAGTCTGTCGTCACCCGACATCTCGCGAGTCAACATCATCCCGCCGACGTTCGACCCGTCACGCCCGCCGACCGAGGCCGAGTTGGCGCGCGCCCGCGCTGCCGGAGATGAGACTCAGCGCCTCGCGACGCAGGTCTTCAACCAGGCCTATGGCGCGGCGGCGGCGAGGACGGCGGGGACGCCGGCCAACCTGATGCTCACCGCGTTGCTGGGCGGCACGCCCGGGGCGGAGGCGGCTCCGTCCGTACTCTTCGCGCCAGCCTCGCGGGGCATTTCAAAGACGGGGTTCTTCGAGGGGGATGGCCCGCCGCCCGGCGCGACGCCGCGGCCGTCGGAGCCGGGGCTTGGGCGGCTGTATCCCACGACGTGTCCGATACACACGGCTCTACCGGCTGCACTCGGAGGAGCTGTCCGGTAGAGCGAGCGCTCTCTACCGCAAACCGCGGTGCGGTCGCCTACAGCGCCACTTTGTCATCGCCGTCGTCGTCATCATCGTCTGAGTCTTCGGCGAAGATGCCGAGGTCGTCGCCGCGCCAGACCGAGACGACGAAGTCCTCGCGGTACTCGTCGGCGGTAGTGACGAGGCGCTCGTCGATGGCGCCGAGGAGTTCCTCGATCTCGTCGTCGACGAGGTACTGCTGCACGACGAGCGTGCCGTAGGTCTTCGAGTTCGTGAAGTGCAGGTCGACGCGGCCGACCGGTCGGTCGGCAGTCTCGATCACCCACTGTTCGGACTGCGCCGTTCGCGCAACGCGCTCGAAACGGTAGTCAAGCATCGGACGCCGCCCTCCACTAGCCTCGCGTCTGGCCCGTGCCGAGGACGATCCATTTGTACGAGGTCAGTTCGCGCAGCCCCATCGGCCCGCGTGCGTGCATCTTCTGCGTCGAGATCCCGACCTCGCAGCCGAGGCCGAACTGGCCGCCGTCGTTGAAGTAGGTCGAGGCGTTCACAAACACGGCGGAGGCATCTGCCTCACGCAGGAAGCGCTGCGACGCCATCCACGAATCGGTCACGATCGCCTCGGAGTGGCCGGAGCCGTGCACGGCGATGTGGCCCAGCGCCTCATCGATCGAGGAGACGACGCGCACCGAGCAGTCGAGCGAGAGCCACTCGCGGTCGTAGTCCTCGGGCGTCACGGGCATGCCCGAAACCAGCCGCGCCGCGCGGTCGTCGACGTGCAACGTCACGCCTCGCGATCCGAGGGCCGCCGCGATCTGCGGTAGGAAGGTCTCGGCGACGCCGGCATGGACGAGCAGCGTGTCCATCGCGTTGCAGACCGACGGCCGGACCGTCTTCGCGTCCACGACGATGCGCTCCGCCATGTCGAGGTCGGCGTCGACGTCGACGTAGGTGTGGCAGACGCCGATGCCGCCCGCGACCACGGGCATCGTCGCCTCGTCGCGCACGCGCCGGATCAGGTCCGCCCCGCCGCGCGGCACCATGAGGTCGACGTAGTCGTGCGCCGTGAGCAGCGCGCCGACCTCGTCGCGGTCGGTGGAGTCGATGAACTGCACGGCGTCCTCGGGCAGCCCGGCCGACGCGGCCTCGCGCCGCACGATCTGCGCGAGGATCTGTGAGGAGCCGTGCGCGTCCGACCCGGAACGAAGGACGACGGCGTTGCCCGACTTCAGGCAGATCGCGGCGATGTCCACCGTGACATTCGGCCGCGACTCGTAGACCGTCGCGACCACGCCTAGGGGCACCCGCATCTTCCCGATCTGCAGGCCGTTCGGGCGGGTCGTCATGTCCTCGATGCTGCCGAGCGGATCCGGCAGCGCGGCGACGGTGCGCGTGTCACGCGCGATCCCGGCGATGCGCGCCTCGGTCAGCACCATACGGTCGATGAAGGCGTCCGTGATGCCCCGGGCCTTCGCGCGCTCTACCTCCGGCGCGTTCACCGCGAGGATGCGCGCGGTCTCCCGCTCGAGGGCATCCGCGATGCCCCGGAGGGCGGCGTTGCGCTGGTCGGCGGATGCGGTGGCGAGCACGCGACTGGCGGCGCGCGCGCGGCGGGCCTTCTCGACGGCCTCGGTCATGGTGGCGGTCATGGTCGTTCTCCCACGGAGGCGGTTCAGGAGGACAGGATACGCGGGAGCCGTCTCGACGCGTCAGACGAGCACGAGGTTGTTGCGGTGGATCACTTCCTCGCCGAACTCGTAGCCGAGGAGTTCCGCGATCTGGCCGGACTGCTTGCCGGCAATCCGGGCGACCTCGTCGCTGGCATAGTTGGCGGTGCCGGAGGCGAGGTGGCGGCCCTCGGCGGTGACGACACGCACGACGTCGCCGCGCTGGAAGGCGCCCTCGCAGCGCAGGACGCCCGCCGGGAGCAGCGAATTCCCGCCGCGCAGGAGGGCGCCCGCCGCGCCTGCGTCCACCACCACGCGGCCGCGCGCCTGGAGGCCGGAGAGTAGGTAGCGGCGGCGGCTCTCCATGCGGTCGCCCGCGGGCAGGAAGTGCGTGCCCACCGGCTCGCCGGCCGCGGCGCGCAGCACGATGTCGCGCGAGCGGCCGTCCGCAATCACGACGTGCGCACCGCCGCCGGTCGCGATCCGCGCCGCCTGCACCTTCGTCATCATGCCGCCGGTCCCGCGCGTGCCGGCACCGCCTGCCGCCGCGGCCTCGATGCTCGCGTCGATCCGCTCGACGCGCTCGATCAGCCGGGCCTCGGGGTCGCGCCGCGGGTCGGTGGTGTAGAGCCCGGCGATGTCGGTGAGCAGGAGGAGCAGGTCGGCGTCGACGAGGTTCGCGACCTGCGCCGAGAGGTTGTCGTTGTCGCCGATGCGGGCGTCCTGCAGTTCCTCCACGGAGACGACATCGTTCTCGTTGATCACCGGCACAACGCCAAGGTCGAGCATGGCGAGGAGCGTGTTGCGCGCGTTGAGATAGCCGAGGCGGTCCGCGAGGTCGTGCCGCGTGAGAAGCGCCTGGCCCACCGCAACGCCCGCCTCCGCGAACAGTGCGTCCCATAGCGTCATCAGCCGCGACTGACCGACCGCAGCGGCGACCTGTCGCGACTGGATGTCGCGTGGCGCGGCCTTCGCGCCGCCTCCGTCGCGCAACGCCTCGACCTCGCGGAGGCGGTGGCGGCCGGCGGCGACTGCCCCGGAGGTGACGAGCGCCACCTGCCCGCCCCGCTGCACGAGGCCCGCGACCTGGGTCGCGATCGCGGCGACCGTGGGCGTGTGCAGCCCCTCCTCGCCGCCGGTGAGGACGTTCGAGCCGACCTTCACCACGATGCGGCGGTGCTGGAGACGCTGGGGCTGGAGCCGCTCGCCGGTCATGTCACTCCCTGCGCCGTACTGCGCTGGCGCCGCGATGCTGACTAGAATAGAGACGTGGGGGCTGAGGTCGAGGAGTCCGGTATGGCCCAGCCCACCGCCACGTCCTCCACGCCCTCGTCTGGATTCTGGCTACGCCAGATCCCCCGCCTGCTGGGGCGGGCGCTGGTCGGGTTCGTCCTCGACCGCGGCTCGCAAATGGCGGCGGCGATCTCCTACTACGCGCTCTTCTCGCTCTTCCCGCTCACGCTGCTCGCGGTCTCGATCTTCGGCATCGTGCTCCGCGACCAGCCGTTCCAGGACCGGGTGCTCACCGCCATCCTCGATGTCCTGCCCGTCGAGGACCAGACGATCGCCGACGCTCTGCACCGCGTGGCGAACCTCGGCCCGACGCTGACGCTCGTGTCAGCGCTCGTGACGCTCTGGACGGCGGCGGCGCTCTCGGCCTCGCTGCGGAACGCGTTGAACGTGGTGTTCGCCGCCGACCAGGGGCGTCCGTACCTGCACGGCAAGGCGGTCGACTTCCTGCTGATGCCGGTGCTGGGGCTGCCGTTCATCGGCGGCGTCGCGCTGACGACTGCCTGGCGCGTGGTCGAGCGCGAGGTCGGCGACCGCTGGTCGATCTTCGACGGCTGGCTGGGATACGTCTGGGCCGCGGGGTTCATCGCGATCCCGTTCGGGCTGACGTTTGCGGCGTTCCTGCTCACCTTCTGGCTGCTGCCGAACCGACGGCTCGCCATCGGCTACCTCTGGCCCGGCGCCCTCGTGACGACCGTGCTGTTCGAGGCGCTCAAGCAGATCTTCGCGATCTATGTCCGCACGATCGCCACGTTCGACGCGATCTACGGCCCGCTTTCCTCCGTGGTCGTGCTGCTGTTCTGGGTCTACCTGACAGCGACGATCGTCGTCTTCGGCGCCGAGGTCAGCGCCGCGCTCCCCGGGATCGCCGCGGGCGGGTCGGGCGCGGGCGACTGGAAGCGCTCGACGCTCACCTTCCTGCGCGGCCTCGTGCTGGCGCCAGAGAACGAGGTGCGCCACCCGGTTGCCGCTCCGCGCAGCGGCCGGGGCTCCGGCCCGGCATCGCGCGCGGCGGAGGCGCGCCCGCGCGAGTAGCCCGAGGACAGCGCAACCCTACCCGGCAATGCTCCCGGCGCGACGCCGGGCCTGCGCCAGGCGGTCGGCACGTGCCCGGTTGCCCTCAAGGCGCGCCATCATCGTCATCGCCTTCTTCGTGTCGGAGGCCACGCGCGCGGGCTCCATGAAGCGCAGGCGGTACTTCGAGAGCCAGTACGTGAAGGCGTGCATCGCGCCGAGGTCCATCTGCTCGGACACCTCGCGACCTTCCTCGAGGAGGTAGAGCGCCTTCAATTCCTCGAGCGGCTTTCCATAGACGTGCTCGTACGCCGCGATGTCGGCGTTGCGACGCCCGTAGTGCGTAAGGCCGCCGGCCTTAAGCAACTCCTGCTCCGTCGCGAGCATCAGCAGTTCCTCGATCACCACGCCGTACTGGAAGTTGAGGTGGGCGCGGTATTTCGCCGGCCCGATCGCGTGCTCGAAGTCCTCTTCCGTCTCGGTACGCGGCGACAGCCCCATAACCAGCAGCCGCTCCGCCTCGACGGCAGGCACGAGGTCACCCGCGGCGTCGATCAACCGTTGCGCCAGCCGCAGCCAGTCGAACGCCTCGCCGCCCACGAGGTAGACCTGCTCGACGCCGTCGATGACCTCCGCCGGCGCAACCCAGCGCGCGACGACAGCAAGCAGGGCGTCGTACCAGTCGTCGCCCCGGCGGAGCGCGCGGCGGTACGCCTCCACTGCCTGCTCGGGGAACAACGGTCCCTCCACCGGCACGTGGACTTCGAGCGCATCGGCGACGGATGTCGATGAGACAGACATAGACCTTGAGTGTAGATCGGCGCAGCCTGAAGCAGACCGCTGCGCGGCCACGGAGCTCACTAAAGTGGCGGCAGCAGCGCCTCCGCCTGGCGGTCGAGGATGACGTCGACCGTCTGCTCCACGCTGAGCGTCGAGGAATCGACCCAGAGGCCGAGCCCCGCCAGTTCCCCGCGCAGCGTTACGTCCAGTTGGGCCCACGCCTCGCCGGTCTTCCCGCCGCGAGCACGGTCGCGCTCGAGCGTGACCTCGATACTCGGCGCGAGGACGACGAGGCGCAGGCGCGCGCCGCGCAGATACCCCCGGAACGCCTCCAAGTGGTATCGGGTGACCACCACCAGGTCCAAGAAGGGCGTGAACCCGCCCTCGGCGTACGAGCGGGCGAGCAGGCACATGTTTCGGATCGCCAGCTCGTACTGGCGCTCCGCCTCGCCATCCAGCGTGCCGCCCTCGGGCCAGGCGGCGCCGCGGACGACCCAGGCGCGCAGCGCGTCGCCCTCGATCACCGCCGAGCGGTCGAGCCGCTCCGCCAGCGCGCGGGCGACCGAGGTCTTTCCGGCACCGGGTATCCCCGTGACCAGCCAAACCTCAGGCGGGCGTCCAAACGTCATCGGCGGCTCCGGCGCTCATGATCGAGGCCGGGCGGCCCGAGAGAAAGCGAGCCACACGCTACAGCCAGCGACGGAGCCAGTACTGCTCGAAGGCGACCTTCCCCGCGTGCCACAGGCGGCTCGGTCGACGCAGCGACACGTCCGGCAGCGGCGAGGCATAGAAGTCGCCGGACGCGATACCTGCCTTCCCGTCGCCGGTCTCCACGAAGCAGAGGCCGTGCCCGGCAAACGCCACCTCCGTCAGGCTGCCGTCGATCTGGGCCGCGATGTTCTGCGCCACCGCCTCCGCCTGCCCATGCGCGAAGACACCGGCCTTTGGCAGCAACATCCCGTTCTCCAGCGGGATCGCGACCGCGTCCCCGATCGCGTAGACGTTCGAGGCGCGCGTGCGGAGGGTCTGCCGGTCGACCGCGAGCCAGCCGGCCGGATTCGTCAGGCCGCTCTCGGCGATCGCCTGCGGCGGTCGGTGCGGCGGGATGACGACAGCGAGGTCGAACGGGACGTCGCCGCGCTGCGTCCGCAGCACGCCCGCCTCGACACCGTCGATCTGCGACGTCGGGTTAAACCCGATCGAGCGCGCGGCCAGTTCAGCCGCCACGCTGTGGCCCGCGAACGGCCCTGCGACCGGCATCGGCAGCGGCTCCGGCGTGTACACGCTGATCTCGGAACGGTCGCGCAGGCCGCGACGGCGCAGGAAGCCGTCGATCAGCATCGCCGTCTCGTAGGGCGCGGCGGGACACTTGTAGGGCAGCGACGCGATGCCGACGACGACACGCCCGCCGCCAAAGCCTGCGAGGGCGTCCCGCAGACGCGCGGCGCCCGCAAGGTCATATGGGTCGTGCGCGTGCTCTGCGACGCCCGGCAGCGCGCCACGGTCCAGCGTCGCCCCCAACGCGATCACGAGGTAGTCGTAGGCTACCGTCCCCTGGTCCGTCCGGACCGAGGACGCCGCCGTGTCGATCGCCTCCACGGTGGCGCGCATGACCTCAACCCCGCGACGACGCAGCGTCGAGTAGTCACGCGAGATCGCCTGCGCCGAGCGGTCGCCGACCATCAGCCAGAGCAGCGAGGGCGGGAACGTGTAGGCGTGGGAGCGCTCGATCAGCCGCACCCGCGCGCGCGTCCCGAGCCGCTGCATCAGCCGCGTCGCCACGACCTGCCCGCCGATCCCGCCTCCGAGGACCACAACCTGTTGCGGAGCGTCAGGCACAGTCACACCTCATTCGGAACGCCGGCATCGGCGGCGGATCGGACGTGCAAGAATCAAAGTACCTCAGGAGGACATCAATGTTCGTCGCAATGAACAACTTCAAGGTGAAGGCCGGCCATGAGGCCGAGTTTGAGGAGCGCTGGCGCTCGCGCGAGTCGTACCTCGCACAGGTGGACGGCTTCGTCCACTTCGCCCTGCTCCGGGGCGATGAGCCGGGTGACTACGCGAGCCACACGATCTGGCGTGACCGCGCCGCCTTCGAGGCCTGGACGGAGTCGCCGTCCTTCGCGGCTGCACACCGCCAGGGCTCGGTCGGGCCGGTACTGGACGGCCCGCCCCATCTCCGCCTGCTCGAGTCGGTCATCACGGAGGGCCGGCCGATCACCGACCTGTAGGCAGAGACACGCCCCCGAAGATCCGGGGGCGTGTCTTTAGGAGCGGCCGATCGGCGAAGGGGTTACTCCCCGCGGATCTCGATCGACTTCGGCCCGTGCTGCTCCAACAGCGGGAGGCTGACCGTGAGCACGCCGTTCTTCAACTCGGCGTCGACGACCGCCTCATCGACGTCGGCCGGCAGCGCGACGGTGCGGCTGACCGCGCCCCAGGAGCGCTCGCGGCGGTAGAACTTGCCGTCCTGCTCCTCGGTCTCCTGCTTCCGCTCGGCTTTGATCATCAGGGTGCCGTCGTGGACCTGGACTTCGACCTCGTCCTTCTTGTAGCCGGGCAGCGAGGCCTCCACGACGAGCTTGCCGTCGCGCTCCGCTACGTCGATGGGAAGCGCGGCCTCCATCGGCACGAACGAGGCGATGGTCGGGAAGCCGCGGAAGAACGGCTCGTCAAAGAAGCGGTCGAAGGCGTTGCGGAACACACTCGGCACAAATTGGTCACGGATCGTCAGGTCGGACATGGTTGGAACCCCCTTCTCCCGGCGGGGATGACAGCCCACCGGCTACACGGAGAGGATAAATTGCGTCTCAGATCGATGTCAAGATATCTGAGTCGACATCACTCAGATTAGGTGTTACGATTCCATCCATGGCAGAAGACCTGTACGCGATCCTCGGCGTGAAGCGGGACGCCTCCGCGAAGGAGGTTCGCAGCGCCTACCGCCGCCTGGCGCGGCAGCATCACCCGGATGTCAACCCGGGCAATAGCGCTGCCGAGTCGCGGTTCAAGGCGATCAACGCTGCCTACGAAGTGCTCTCCGACCCCGAGAAGCGGAAGAAGTACGACCGCTACGGCGACCAGTGGCAGCACGCCGACGAGATCGAGGCGATGCGCCAGCAGCGCGGCGGCGCGGGCTTCGGCCGCGGTGCCCCGGGCGATGGCGCCTTCACCTTCGAGGGCGACCTTGGCGACCTCTTCGGTGGGATGCGCGGCGCCGGCGGCGGCATGTTCGACTCGCTGTTCCGGCGCGCGAACACGCGCCAGCGCGGCCAGGACATTGAGCACGCGGTCCGCGTGAGCCTCGAGGAGGCGTACGCGGGCACCACGCGGACGGTGGAGTTGCGCGCGCCGGGCGAGGTCTGCCCCACGTGCGGCGGCGCAGGCCAGCTCGCGGGCGCGACGTGCCATACCTGCCGCGGCTCCGGCACCATGGCCCCCTCGCAACGCGTCGAGGTGCGTGTGCCGGCAGGCGTGGCCGATGGCGCGCGCATCCGGGCCGCCGGCAAGGGCGGGCCGGGGGCGAACGGCGGTGCGTCGGGCGATCTCTTCCTGCGCGTTCAGGTGGCGGCGCACCCGGTCTTCGAGCGGCGCGGCGACGACCTGCACGTGACGATCGACGTCCCCGTCGCGGACGCGGCACTCGGCGGCGAGGTGAAGGTCCCGACGTTGAAGGGGCGTTCGCTGGCGCTGCGCGTGCCCGCGGGCACGCAGGGCGGACGCGTGCTGCGGCTCGCTGGCCAGGGGATGCCTCGGGCCGGCGGCGGTTTCGGTGACCTCTTCGCGACGGTGCGGCTGACGCTACCTGAGTCGATGACGCCGGAGCAGCGCGCGTTGTTCGAGCGGCTACGCGAGACAACGGCGGGTCAGCCCGACGCAGCGGCAGGTGTCGCATGACTGCGGGGTTTTCCGAGCACGAGCCCGTGTTCCAGATCTCTGTGGTCGCGCGGATGGTCGGGCTGCACCAGCAGACGATCCGCACGTACGAACGGGTGGGCCTCGTGCGGCCGGCACGGTCGGGCGGGAACACGCGCCTGTACTCGTCGGCAGACGTGGAGCGGCTGCGCCAGGTGGTGCGGCTGGTGAACGACCTGGGTGTGAACCTCGCGGGAGTCGAGGTGATCCTCGGGCTGTTGCGACAGATCGAGGAGTTGCGCGCGGAACTCGATGCGACGCGCGCGACTCTGGAAGCGCGAGGCCAGGGCGCTTCGCGATCGCAAGATTGAGGGATGGGCAAGGCTCGTACCGCCTCGCTGCGCGAGGGCGGCCCAACCCCCTGCCCCCTTCCCTCGGGGAAGGGGGTTGGAGAAGAAGAGTTCACCCCACTCCCCCCGGCCCCCTCGCCCCTCGAGGGGCGAGGGGGAGGTCGGAAGGACCCGAGCGGGAAGCACGGGAAGGCGGGGGCGGGCCTCGGGAATTGGATGCGAGAGCACTCGCGGGCAGCGGCGCCATGCGAGTGAGGACGGAGCGGCACGGATGATGCGGAACGATCGATTCACAGAGCAGGCACAGGAAGTGCTGGCGTCCTCACAGGCGCTGGTGCGCGAGTCGCGGCACGCGCAGTGGGATGTGGAGCACGTCCTCTACGCGCTGATCCGCCTGAAGGACGGGCTCGCGCGCGAGGTGCTCTCGAAGATGGGCGTGGATGCGGAAGCGGTCGGGCGCGCGGTGAAGGCGCGCCTCGACAAGGCGCCCCGGCTCGCGCACGACGTGGTGCAGATCTACACGACGCCGCGGATCGTCTCGGTGCTGGAGGCGGCGAACGCCGAGGCCTCCCGGCTGCAGGACGAGTACGTGGGCGTGGAGCACCTGCTGATCGCTCTCTCCGACGTGCGCGACGGCGATGTGGCGGCCGTGCTCGCGGAGTTCTCGATCACGAAGGAGCGGGTGTACCGCGCCTTGCAGCAGATCCGCGGCAGCAGCCGCGTCGACTCGCCCACGGCGGAGTCGCACTACCAGTCGCTCGCGAAGTACGCGACCGACCTGACCGAGATCGCGCGCAATGGCAAGATCGACCCGGTGATCGGGCGCGACGACGAGGTCGCGCGCGTGATGCAGGTGCTGAACCGGCGCACGAAGAACAACCCCGTCCTCATCGGCGAGGCCGGCGTGGGCAAGACGGCAATCGTCGAAGGCCTCGCGCAGCGGATTGTCGCAGGCGACGTGCCCGACCGGCTGAAGGGGAAGCGCGTGCTCGCCCTCGACATGGGCGCGCTGCTCGCGGGATCGAAGTTCCGCGGCGAGTTCGAGGAACGCCTGCAGGCCGTGATGGCCGAGGTGAAGCAGTCGGCGGGTGAGGTCATCCTGTTCATCGACGAGCTGCACCAGGTCGTCGGCGCGGGCGGCGCGGAGGGCGCGATCGACGCCTCGAACATGATGAAGCCGGCGCTGGCGCGTGGTGAGCTGCGCGTGATCGGTGCGACGACGCTCGACGAGTACCGCAAGCACATCGAGGGCGACCCGGCGCTCGAACGGCGGTTCTCCACCGTGTTCGTGGACGAGCCGAGCGAGGACGAGGCGATCCAGATCCTGCGCGGCATTCGCTCGAAGTACGAGGCGCACCACGGCGTGCCGATCACGGACGGCGCGATCGAGGCGGCCGTGCACCTCTCCGCACGCTACCTGCCCGACCGCAACCTGCCGGACAAGGCGATCGACCTGATCGACGAGGCCGGCTCGAAGCACGTGATCCAGGCGGAGTCGATGTCGCCTGACCTGCGCGACCTGAAGCAGCGGTTGGCCGAAGCCTCGGCACGGGTGGACGCGGCGGCGGCGCGCCAGGACTACGAGTCGGCAGCGCACGTGAAGCAGGAGGTGCTCAGCATCCAGGCCGAGTACAACGAGCGCCGCGCGACCTGGCAGCGGGAGCACGGGCTGGGCGAGCAGGTCACCGAGCACGAGATCGCTGCGCTGATCGCGCAGATGACCGGCATCCCGGTCGACCGCATGCTCGAGGGTGAGTCCGAGAAGTTGCTGCAGATGGAGGAGTTCCTCCACAAGCGCGTGATCGGCCAGGAGCGGGCGATCTCGGCGCTGTCGGACGCGATCCGGCGCGCGCGGAGCGGGTTGAAGGACCCGCGCCGCCCCATCGGTTCGTTCATCTTCGTCGGCCCGACCGGCGTCGGTAAGACCTACCTGACGAAGGCGTTGGCGGAGTACCTGTTCGACGACCCGGACGCGCTGCTGCGCATCGACATGAGCGAGTACCAGGAGCGGCACACCGTCTCCCGGCTGCTCGGCGCGCCTCCGGGCTATGTGGGCTTCGAGGGCGCGGGCGAGTTGACCGAGGCCGTGCGGCGTCGCCCGTACCAGGTGGTGCTGTTCGACGAGATCGAGAAGGCCCACCCGGACGTCTTCAACACGCTGTTGCAGGTGATGGACGACGGCCGGCTGACGGACAGCCACGGACGCACCGTGGACTTCCGCAACACCGTGATCGTGATGACGAGCAACCTCGGCACCGGCCAGAAGGTGGAGGCGCTCGGCTTCCGCCGGACGAAGTCGGAGGCCGACGGCGACCGCCAGCAGCGCGAGGTGGAGGCGTCGCTCAAGCGGTTCTTCCGCCCGGAGTTCCTCAACCGCGTGGACGAGGTGGTGGTGTTCGAGCCGCTGACCGAGCCGGAGATCGAGCGGATCGCACGCATCGAGGTGGACCTCGTCGCGGAGCGGCTGTCCGACCGCAAGGTGACGCTGCGCGTGACGGACGCGGCGGTGGCGCTGATCGCGAAGGAAGGGTTCGACCCGGACTTCGGGGCACGCCCGCTGCGCCGCCTGATCGAGCGGAAGGTGGAGAACCCGCTGGCCCGCGAGATCCTCGCCGGGACGTACCAGGCCGGCGACCTCGTGACGGTGGACGTACACCAGGGCGCGTTCGTCTTCGAGCGCACCCCCGGCGCCCCCACCCCCGAAGTGGTGGAGGCGACCGCCTCGTAGCCTTCGACCGGTTGTTGTTTGAGCGAGGGGGCCCGTCACCGGGCCCCCTCGCTGTTGCCTGTCCCGATCAAACAGTCAGCCCGGGCACGAAACAGGCCCCGTTGCGGGGGCCTGCGGCGTCTCTCCGGTGGAGGGAGG
The DNA here is from genome assembly GCA_004297315.1 of Dehalococcoidia bacterium. Taxonomy (GTDB): domain Bacteria; phylum Chloroflexota; class Dehalococcoidia; order UBA2979; family UBA2979; genus SURF-43. The sequence continues at coordinate 14,026 of SCTU01000251.1, forward strand.
GCTGTTAGGCGGCGGTCTGCATCAGCTTGAGGGCGCGCGCGAGGCGGGCCTTCGAGCGAGACGCCGTGTTCGGGTGGATGATATTGCGCCGCGCGGCTCGGTCGAGGGCGGACTGCGCCGTCCGGACGGCCGCGGTCGCCTCGGCGTCGCCGGCCTTGATGGCGGCGCGGGCGTCGCGGAGGGCGTGGGCGGCGCGCGTGCGCACCGGCTTGTTCATCTCCGCGTGGTGCTCGTTCTGGCGGATGCGCTTGCGCGCGGATCGGGAGTGGGCCATCTGGGGAACCTCGTCACGTCGTCAGGAGTACGCCGCGCCGGGCTACCGCAGTCCGAGGGCGTCCGGGGATCGTAGGCGGACGCAGCACGCTGCGGCAAGCGGCGCCGCCACAGACCGTTCGATGAAGGCGCTGACGTCCGGCCGCGCGGCCCGGTCTCGAAGGCGCCGGGCCCCCTATTCGGATGCCCACCGCTCACAAGGCTGCCTGCCCGTCACCGTGGCTGGTGGCCGGAGCGGTCCGCGTCCGCCGTGGCGCGCGAGAAGGTCACATGCGTGATGCCGCTCTCTGCAACCTCGGCTGTCACGCCGTAGCCGCGCTCGAACCCGCGCAGGCCGTCCCACAGCCGGATCCCCTGGCCGAGCAGGATCGGCGCGATCGCGACGTGAAGTTCGTCGATGAGCCCGGCCTTGAGGAACTCTCGGACCACGGTGGGGCCACC
>SCTU01000252.1 GCA_004297315.1 Dehalococcoidia bacterium
CGATCTGGAAGTCGAGGATCAGCACGCCGCCGGCTGCTGCCGCCGCATCCGCGTAGGCTTTCACGGTCTCCATCGACAGCCGCCCGAGGTAGGTGCCGTCGAAGCCCGGACTGGAATGTGCTACCGCCGTGATCAGGTGGAGGCCCGGCGTCACCGAGGCGTCGCCGTTCAGGGCGTCATACGTCGCGGCCCGCGCCGAGACGAGCCGCATCGCCTCGTTCGGCGAATATTCGCCGAGGATCCCCATCGTCGGCACGTCCGGGAACCCGTAGTACGTGACCACCTGGCCCGTGGCGAAGATGGAAGCGGCGGGCGGGGGCACAGGCAGGCTCCAGCCGATGGGTGTCGTGCTGAGGATGGCATATAGGCCGTCCCGTTCGAACTTGACGAGACGGGGGACGCCGGGCGGCGTCTCGATGCCCCAAGCGCGCCAGACTCCCGAAGCATCGCGCTGCCACACAGCGATCGCGCTTTGCGGGTTCGGCTCGCCATGCCTCGGCGGCCCCCAGAAGACGAGGCGTGCGGGCACCAGCGCGTCCTCGATCGGCTGCTCCGCGCGGTCCCAAGTCACAAACTTGAGGCCGTCGACGAGCAGACCGCAGCCCTCGATTGCCGCGTCAGCCGCGGGCCGCCCCGAGCACGCGGTGCTGTCCGCTGGGGCGGCAGAGATGCCGCCAGGGACGGCGTCCGTCGCCGCGTGGGCGGCGCCCGCGCCGGCGGCGACGAGGATGGTGACGAGTCCGGTGATCGTGGTGACGAGGATCGCGGTGAGCAGCCGGTAACCGAAGGCGGCGGAGGGCATCCACACCTGCTTCTCGAGCGTTTCGCTCGGCTGTGTCGAGTCTACTGCGACGCCATCGATAGGTCTGGCCCGCACGCTTACGCCTTCGTCACGATTGCGCGGTTCGGGGTCGTCTCTCTGTGAGCCGATGTCGATCGCGACGCCACCACGCGGGCGACGTACCGTGGGCACATGCAACGCCGCCCTGTCCGTCCCTCGCGCCCATCGCGTCTCGCCGGCGCTCCGCGCGCCGCGCGCCCGCAACGTGCGCCCGTGCGCAGCGAGGAATCCCGCCCGGGGCACCTCACGTTGCGGAACCCGCACAGCGTGCTCGCGCTGCTGGACGCGCGCCCCGCCGACCTGCTCGACGTGCGAGTGCCCGCGGAGGCGGGGTCGAAGGCGTGGCGCGACGTTGCGGAGCAGGCGCGTGCCCGCGGTGTCCGCGTGCATGCACTGGAGGCGCCGCCTTCCGGGGTCACAGAACGCCAGCGCGCTGGTGGTCGCGCGGGGGCGGAGGCGGATGTCCGGCCACGCAAGCCCGAAGCCCTCGCCGCCCTCTTCTCGGACGCCACGAGTGGCGACCGCTGGATTGCGCTTGATGGCGTGCAGGACCCGCACAACGTCGGCGCGATCTTCCGCACCGCGGCGTTCTTCAGCGCGCGCGGGATCGTGACCACCGCCGACCGCGCCGCGCCGCTCACCGCCGTCGTCTATGACGTCGCCTCCGGTGGCGTCGAGGCGGTGCCCCACGCGGTCGAGACCAACCTGCGGCGCGCGCTCGACGCGGCGAAGGCCGCAGGGATCTGGGTGCTCGGGACGTCCGAACACGCCACAAAGCCGCTGGGCGCTGTCCCCCATGACCGTCCCTGGTTGGTCGTGCTGGGTAACGAGGAGACCGGCCTGCGCCGGCTCGTCCTCGACTCCTGCGACGAGGTGTGCGCTGTGCCGCCGTCGGGGAGCGTCGTGACCTCGCTGAACGTCTCGGTGACTGCGGGGATCCTGCTCGCGACGCTCGCGGGCTAACGCCCGGCGCGCGCGTCCAGGTAGGCGCCGAGGAAGTCGCGCGTCCAGGTCACGAAGTCTCCGGCCATATCCCCGAGCGCGATGATCTGGTCGTCCAGCAGCGGCAGACGTGCCTCCGCCCGCTCGCCGGACGCCGTGTACGCGCGGATGACGAGGGTGGCGGTGCCGGCCTCGTCCCGTTCCGTCAGTACCTCGGGAGGGCCGCCCTCCAGCACGCGCACGGCGGCGTTGAGCCGGGAGAGGCCGCCCCACGCGAGCAGTTCCTCCGCGCTCTGCCGTGCGGATTGGTCGACATGCAGCCAGTCGAGAATCTGCGCCGGCTCCTCGAACCTCCCTATGGCGGCTGCGAACGCCTGCCACCCCTCCAGGCCGGGGAGTGGCCGGGCGATCGCCCGCGCGGGCGGAACGCTGCGGTCGGCGAGGGCGAGGCAAACGAGGGCAAGCCGCCGCCCCGCCTCCACGGCCTCCTGCAACAGCAGGGCGGTCAGTGCCGTGCGATAGCGACTGTCCGTCAGGAAGATCCCGGTCAGGACGTTGTCAGCCACAATCTGCGGCTTCGCCACCGCGGTCTGGTCGAAGGAACGCAGATAGGCGAGTTCCTCGTTGGCGTCCACGGCGGATCCCGTCTCCGAGCGCGAAGTGCCCCCAAGCGTAGCGGGGGAGGTGCGCTGGGCGTCACCCGGACGCCTCCGCGCTCCCTATCATCCTTTGTAATGAATGTGCCGGACGCCGCCCACGAACCGGATGCCACCCGACGGCCGCCGGCACGCCGCGCGCTGCCGAAATGGCTGCCGCCGAGGCGCCGCGGAGACACGGTCCGCCGCGAGCGCCTGCACACGCTCCTCACGGACAGCATCGAGTACGAAGTCACCGTCATCGGCGCGCCCGCGGGCTTCGGCAAGTCGACACTCGCCGTGGACTGGTGCGCGGAGTCCGCGCTCCAGGCAATCTGGCTCTCGCTCGACCGCGGAGACACCGACCCGCTGACGTTGATCGCCGACCTCGTCGGCGCGGTGCGTCAGCGCTTCCCGGCCGCCCTGGAGGATCTCTCGGCGAGGCTGGCCGTCGGCGCTGCGCCGCAGGGGGCCGCGGCCCTCGTCGCGGAACTCGGGGCGTCGATCCAGTCCGATGTCGATGAACTCGCCGTGCTGATCATCGATGACCTCCATCTGCTCGACAGCGCACCCCAGGCGCTCGACGTCGTCGACACGCTGATCCGCAGCGTCCCGATGAACCTGCACGTGATCGTGCTGTCCCGGACATTCCCGTCGCTGCCGTCCCTCGCGCGCTTGAGCGCCCAGCGCCGCGCGTTCACGATCGCCGCGCGGGAACTCGTCTTCACGCCGGAGGAGGCCGAGGCCTTCCTCGCCCAGTCGCACGTGGACGACCCGGAGGCCCGCGCGGAACTCGCCAAGCGGGCGGACGGCTGGGCCGCCGCGCTCGCCGTCCTCGCCGACCGGTACGAGCCCGGACGTCCGCGCGGCGTCGAGTCCGACTTCATCCTCGACCAGTTCATCGACCGCGAGGTGTTGGACCGGCTCGACTCCCGCCACGTGAACCTGCTGACCTCGTGCGCCGTGATGCCCCTATTCGACCTGGAGTTCGCGCAGGCGCTCACAGGTGACCCGCAGGCAGGGGCCACGCTGCGCGACTTGGAGCGCACGAACCACTTCCTGATGCGCCTCGGCTACGGCGACACCGCGGAGTGGTTCCGCATGCACGCGCTGTTGCGCGAGCAC
>SCTU01000253.1 GCA_004297315.1 Dehalococcoidia bacterium
CGACGGGCGCGCGGGGGAACTGCGCTACCGCGGCTATTCGATCCACGACCTCGCGCAGCGCTCCACCTTCGAGGAGACGGCGTACCTCCTCTTCCACGGCGACCTGCCCACCTCCGACGAGCGTGCGCAGTTCGAGCGTGAACTGCGCGAGGCGCGCGTGCTGCCCTCGTCCGCGATCGACGTCATCCGCGCGATCAAGGACGCCCACCCGATGGAGGTGCTGCGCACCGCCGTCTCCGCCCTCGGCGCCGCCGACCCTGAGGTCGACGACAAGTCGGCGGAGGGGAACCTGCGCAAGGGCGTCCGGCTCACCAGCCAGGTGCCGATGCTCGTCGCGGCGCACCACCGCATCCGCCAGGGCCTCGACCTCGTCCCGCCCGACCCCTCGCTGGGGCAGGCGGCGAACTTCCTCTGGATGCTGAAGGGCGAACGGCCGTCCGAGGACGCCTCGGCGCTGATGGACACCGACTTCATCCTGCACGCCGAGCACGGTTCGAACGCCTCGTCCTTCACCGCGCGGGTCGTAGCAGGGACCGACGCCAACCTGCACGCGGCGGTGACGGCGGCGGTCGCGGCGCTCTCAGGGCCCGCGCACGGCGGCGCCGCTGAGGACGTGATGAAGATGGCGATGGAGATCGCGGAGCCGGAGCGCGCCGCCGCCTGGGTGAAGGCGAAGCGCGCCAACCGCGAGCCGATCATGGGCTTCGGCCATCGTGTCTACCGCACGGAGGACCCGCGGGCACGCCACATGCGCGAGGGCGTGCGCCGCCTCTCGGAGGAGATGGGCCAGCCGAAGTGGTACGCCATCCTCGAGGCCGTCGTGGAGGCGATGAAGCCGTACGCGCGCCTGGGTGTGAACGTGAACGTCGACTTCTACGCCGGCGTCGTCTACTACCTCCACGGTATCCCGTCGGATCTGTTCGTGCCGATCTTCGCCATCGGCCGCACGCCTGGCTGGTGCGTCTCCGTCATGGAGCAGACGGCAAACAACATCCTGATCCGCCCGCTCACCCTCTACACCGGCCCCGAGCCGCGCGAGTACACGCCGCCCGAGGCGAGGGCGTAGGCCGCCCGGTGATGTCTGAGAAGCAGCAACGGGAAGAGGCTGCAGTACTCGCGTTCGCCAGAGACTGCGTTTTTGAGGTTTCAGATGTTCGAAGCGCGGCTGAGCCGGAACCCGACATCCTGTGCCGAATGGGAGATTTCGGCAACATCCGACTCGAAGTCACCGAGTGCGTTGATGACGGGTTCGCTCAACGTCGGTCCCACTTTCTCCGGCGTGGAGAATCATTCGAAGGTGGCTCTTACCACGAGCCGTTTCGGCAGCGGATTGCCGAGAAGTTCGGGAAGACTTACCCCTCTTCGGATCTACCGACTCACCTCCTCGTGTACGTGGATCGCATCGGCCTGCAGGTAGATCCGCGCGCGGGTTTCTGGGCCGGGATTCGCGAATGCATCCGACAAGACCTCGCCGAATCATCATTTAGCCAAGTTTGGATCCACAGCCAGCAAGATCGCGCGGTCGTGCTCGTTGAACCACCAGTATTGGGACAGACTGAGATGTTCCCGTGACTGCCACCCTCGAACCCGGCACCCTCCAGGTCATCGCGAGCACGCCCGCGGTGCTCCGCGCGCTGACCGGCGGTCTGCCCGAGGCGGCCATCGATGCGCGCGACGGTGAGGGGTGGTCAGCGCGCGACGTCGTCGCGCACCTGCTCGACCGCTGGCCTTCGCAGCGCGGGCGTGTGCAGAAGATGCTCGCCGAGGCGCACCCTACGATCCTCGACGAGGACGAGGTGGCAGGTCTCGAGGCCTCCGGCTTGCGGCAGCGCCCGCTCGCGTGGCTCCTCGACGAATTCGAGCGCGTCCGCGCCGCCGAGGCCCCCGCGTTCCGCGCGCTGACGGCGTCAGACCTCGCGCGCACCGGCCAGCACTCGGCAGCTGGGCCGATCACCGTCGCCGAACTGCTCAATCACACCGCCTACCACGACCTGCTGCACATCCAGCAGATCGCCACCACGCTCGCCCGCGTCCCCAACGCGGGGCGAGGCGCGTTCGGGATGTTCTAGATGCCTCCCCTCGCCCCCAAACTGCGTGCGGCGGCCATCCAGCGAGGCGTCCTCGACCCCGCGGCGAGGCTCGACGTGGCGGAGGCGGTGCGGATCGTGCGCGACCTGCCATACGCGCGCGCGTCGGACCGGCGGCCGGAGACGGTGATCGAGGAGTGGCGCGGGACGTGCTCGGGGAAGCACTACCTGCTCGCGCAGGTGCTGGAGGAACTCGGCGCAGGGGTCATGGTCATCCACGCGACGCACCACTTCACCCCGGAGAACAGCCCGTGGCTCCCGGCCGACTTGCTGGAGGAGGCGCGTCGCGCCCCGGTGCCCGACGTCCACACCTTCCTGCGCGTGCAACTCGACGCCATGAATGACGAGTGGTTCACCGTCGACGTCACCTGGCCGCTCGGCGCGAAGGCCCTCGGCCTGCCGGTGAACGAGGGCTTCGACCACAAGAACGACCACCGCATCGCCGCTGACATCGAGGAGATCATCCACGTCGACGAAGAGGACGACCCGCAGGAGGTGAAGGAGGCGCTGCTCCATGCCTTCGTGGGTGACGAGGCCGCCCGCCGTGACGCCTTCATCGAGCGGCTCTCGGCGTGGCTTGGGGAGCAACTGGCGCGGGCATGACCTCGACGGGTGCGTCCCGTAGGATGCCGGCATGAATCAGAAGCCCCAATCCTGGTGGACCACGATCACCTTCGCAGCCGCGGGCGCGGTGTTGATCGGGTTCTTCTCGTCCCGCGAAGAGGGCATCTCGACGAGCGAACTGTGGCTGACCGGGCTCGTCTCGTTCAGCGTGCTGTTCGTCACGATGCGCCTGAGCGACCGCCTCACCCGCATGGCGTTCACGCGATTCGGCCCGAAGCCGCGGCAGGCGCCCCCAAAGGGCGACCCGCTGCCCGAGGCGCGCACGGAGCGGCCGAGCCACGTCTCCCGCCGTCGCCAGCAGCGCCGCCCGCGCGGCGGGCCCCGGAAGCGGTAGCCGTTTCCGAGGCCACGTAGAGCAGCATCACTGACAGAGGGGGCAGCCATGCGCGCAGCGGTGATCGTCCGGCCCGACCAGGTGGACGCCTTCGACGTCCTCGAAGTCCCCGACCCGGTGATCGGGCCGGAGGAGGTGCTGGTCGCGGTGAAGGCGAGCGCGCTCAACCGCGCCGACCTCCTCCAGCGGCGCGGGCGCTACAACGGCCCCCCGGGCACCCGCAACGACATCCCGGGGCTGGAGATGGCGGGCGTGGTCGCCGAGGTGGGGCCGCGAGTGGCGGGCTGGAAACCGGGCGACCGCGTCATGGCGCTACTCGGTGGCATGGGGTACGCCTCGAGGATCGCGGTGCACGAGCGGATGTTGATGCCGGTGCCGCCGAACCTGACCTTCGAGCAGGCCGCGAGCATCCCGGAGGTCTTCCTCACGGCGTACGACGCGCTCTTCCTCCAGTGCGAACTGAAGATGGGCGAGTCCGTCCTGATCCACGCCGCCGGCTCAGGCGTCGGCACGGCCGGCATCCAGCTGGCCTCCGCGCAGGGCTGCCGCGTCTTCGGCACCGCCGGCTCGCAGGAGAAACTGGAGAAGGCGGCGGCACTCGGCCTCGACGTGGGCATCGAGTACCACACGCAGGACTTCGCCGAGGTAGTCCGCGAGCGCACGGACGGGCGCGGCGTCGACGTGATCCTCGACGTCATCGGCGCGCCGTACTGGGACCAGAACATCGCCTCGCTCGCCCTCAAGGGCCGGATGGTGATCGTCGGCTCGATGGGCGGCGGCGTGGTCGAGAAGATGAACATCGGCGCGCTCTCCCAGAAGCGCGCGAGCGTGCGCGGGACGCTGCTCCGCGCCCGGCCGCTCGAGGAGAAGGCGACGCTGGTGCAGGCGTTCGTGAACCGCGTGCTCCCGCTCTTCGCGAACGAGACCATCGTCCCCGTCGTCGACGTGACGTTCCCCCTCGACCAGGCCGGTGAGGCGCACCGGCTGATGGAGTCGAACGCGAACTTCGGCAAGATCGTCCTCACGATCGAGGACTGAGGACCACATGGGCGTCGTCCTCGTCACCGGCGGCACGGGACGGCTTGGGCGCGTGCTGCTGCCTCGACTGCTCGCGGCGGGCCACGAGGTGCGTGCGCCGGTGCGCCGTCCGGATGCGGAGCTGCCCGCAGGGGTCGAGGCCGTGCGCGGCGACCTCGGCGTTCCGCCACTGCCCGCGCGCGCGCTCGACGGTGTGACGCACGTGATCCACCTCGCCTCCGGCTCGGCCGAAGGCCAGATCGACGGCGTCGACCTTGCCGGGACCCGCGCCCTGATCAACGCCGCGCGGGCGGCGGGCCATCCGCACCTGATCTATCTCTCGATCGTCGGCGTGGAGCAGGTGCCAAGTCCGCTCTACAGCGCCAAGGTCGAGGTCGAGGCCATGCTCGCGGCTAGCGACCTGCCGTGGACCTCGCTGCGCACGCCCCAGTTCCACGAGTTGATCTGGGGCAGCTTCAACCGTCCCTCCGCGGCCCCGTTTGTCGTGGAGGGGAGGCGATACCAGCCGGTGGCATGCGCGGACGTCGCCGACTTTGTCCTCGGGCTGCTCACGCGCCCGCCCGCGAACGCGGTGGTGGAGATGGGTGGCCCCGAGGTCCTCGAGGCCACCGAACTCGCCTCGATCTATGCGGAGGTAATGGGGCGACCGCAACCGGCGCTGCGGCCGGCGCCCGAGTCGCTCGGCGAGACGCGGGACGCGCTCACCACGCCGAGCCACCGCGAAGGGCGCGTAACGTGGCGGCGGTTCGTCGAAGCCCAGCGGGACGCGGCGACGCCCTAGACTCCTCCACAGGGGCGGGAAACCGTCCAAGGGGAGGCCACCAATGGCTGACGAGACCGCGACACTCGCCCGCTGGATCGCGACGGCGCGCGTGCCGGAGGCGACCCGGCGCGTCACGCGGCGGTACCTGCTCGACTGGCTGGGCTCCACGCTCGCCGGCGGGGAACTGCTGCCGCCGACGATGGTGCGCAATGTCATCCGCGAACTCGGCGGGCACGCGCAGGCGACCATCCTCGCGACGGGCGAGCGCACCTCGGCGCCGCTGGCGGCGCTCGCAAACGCCGCTGCCGCGCACGTGCTCGAAATGGACGACCTCGACCGCGAGTCGATCTCCCACCCCGCCGCGCCGATCGTCGCGGCCGCGCTGGCGGTTGCGGAGCGCGAGGGGGCGTCGGGCGACGCACTGCTCGACGCGATCGCGATCGGCTACGAGGCCAGCATCCGCACCGGCGAGGCCCTCGGCCCCACGCATTACGACTACTGGCACACGACGGGCACGGCTGGCGTGATCGGGGCGACGGCCGCTGCCGCGCGTCTCGGCGGCCTCGACGGCGATGCCACGCTCCGCGCCCTCGGCTCCGCGGGGACGATGGCGGCCGGGCTCTGGGAGTTCCTCGCTGACGGCGCGATGTCGAAGCAACTGCATCCGGGCAAGGCCGCGCACGACGGCGTGCTGGCGACGCTCCTCGGCGTGCGCGGGTTCACCGGCGCCACGCGCATCCTCGAAGGGCCGAAGGGGCTACTCGCCGCGATGTCGCGCGCGCCCGAACCCGACCGGCTGACGCGCGGGCTCGCGGTCGAGGACATGGCCCGCTGGCGGATCGAGACGGTCTCGTTCAAGGTCCACGCCTCCTGCCGCCACACCCACTCCGCAGTGGACGGCGCGCTCGCCATCCGGCGGCGGCGCGAGTTCGCGGTCGAGGACGTGGAGCGCGTGGACGTGCTGATCTACACCCAGGCTCTCGGGCTCCTCGAAGGCATGGAACCCACCACGCCCTACGCGGCGAAGTTCTCACTGCCGTTCTGCGTAGCGGCCGCCCTGCGCCACGGCGATCTCGCCCCTCAGCGCTTCACCGAGGAGGCGATCGCCGACCCGAAGACGCTCGCCCTCGCGGAGCGGATCGGGTTCGCGCCGGATTCGAGCCTGGACGCCCTCTACCCCGCCGCGTGGCCCGCCGTCGTTGCACTCACCCTGCGTTCCGGCGAGCGGCTCGAGGAACGCGTCGACCACCCAGCCGGCGATCCGGAGAGCGGCATCACCGAGCGTGACATCGCGGACAAGTTCGTCGCGCTGACGGACGGCCTGCTGGCGGGCCGCGCATCCGAAGTCGCGTCGCGCATCCTCGGCGGCGCTGCGGACGCGAGCGAGATCGTGGGCTGGACTCGTCTCGCGGCTGCGGCGCGCTGACGCTTCGTACCCCCGGGCTCCAGCCGGTGCCCTCCTGTAAGATTTGAGGCGCGCCCGCTCCCGGCGCTGACGGAAGGGCCCCGCCCATGACCTCGTCCACCCCACCGCGCGACAATCTGCGCGAGACGCTGCACCTCACGGCTGCCGAGGCGACAGCCCCCTTCGACCCCAGTTGGCTGTCCTTCGAGACGACCGACACCCTCCCTGTCCTCGATGCCGTGTTCGGACAGGAGCGTGCGGTCCGCGCGATCGAGTTTGCGCTGGGCATGGACGCGCCCGGGTACCACCTGTTCGCCTCCGGGCCGGACGGGTTCGGCAAGCAGACGATCGTGACCTCGTTCTTGCGACGGCGCGCGCAGGCGACGCAGCCTCCGCTGGACTGGGTGTACGTCCATAACTTTGCGCGGCCGGACTACCCCCAGGCGATCTCGCTCCCGCCCGGCGAGGGGCCACGCTTCGCCCGCGCGATCGAGGAGGCGGTGGCGGCCGCGGCGCGCGAGATCCGCACCGCGTTCGACTCAGACGACTACGTCCGCCGCCGCCAAGCGATCGCCGAGGCCGTCGACCACGAGCGGAACGGCCTCCTCGAGGGCCTGCAGAACCGGGCACAGGAGATGGGCTTCGGACTGCAGTTCGGCCCCGCCGGGATTGCCTCGGCACCGCTCGTGGACGGGAAGCCGATCACAGAGGAGCAGTTCGCCGCGCTGGGCGAGCCGGAACGGCAGAAGCTGCAGGAGCAGCGCCACAACCTCGAACAGCAGGTACAGGAGACGCTGCTCCAGGTCCGGGCGGCCGAGCGCGCCTCGAACCAGCGTGCGAACGCGCTGGACGAGGACGTGGCCGCGTTCGCCGTCGACCACCTCTTCCAACCGTTGAGCGAACAGTACGGCCAGGACGTGGAGGTCCAGGAGTACCTCGAAGCCGTGCGCGCCGATCTCCGCCGCGAGCGCGACCGCTTCCGCAGCGAGACCCAGCCCGCGGTCCCGCCCGGCCTCGCGTCCCTCGTGCAGGCCCCGGCGACCCGCCGCTACGAGGTGAACGCGGTGGTCACAAACGACCCGCAGCGGGGGGCGCCGGTGATCACCGAAGCCCACCCCACCTACCAGAACCTCATCGGCCGAGTGGAATACCAAAGCCAGCCGGGCGGTGGCCTGGCGACCGACCACACGATGATCCGCGCGGGCGCGCTGATGAAGGCGAATGGTGGCTACCTGGTCCTCCGCCTCCGCGACCTCCTGGCGAACCAGATGGCACTGGATGGCCTGAAGCGCGCGCTGACCTTCGGCACGGTCGCCATCGAGAACCTTGCCGAGACCTACGGGCTGATGCCGACGGTGGGACTCCGCCCCGAGCCCGTGCCGCTGAACTTGAAGGTAGTGCTGGTGGGCGAGGCCTACCTCTACAGCCTGCTCTACCGGTATGACCCCGACTTCCGCCAACTGTTCCGTGTGAAGGCGGAGTTCGAGGTCGACTTCCCCCGGACGAAGGAGAATGCCCAGGGCCTGGCGTCCGTCGTGCGGTCGGAGTGCGCGCGGAGCGGGCTGCTCCCGTTCACGAATACCGCCCTCGCCCGGCTGATCGAGCATTCCTCGCGGATGGTCGCCGACCAGCGCCGGCTCTCGGCGAATATGGCGGGGTTCCTCGACGTCGCGCGCCAGGCCGACTACTGGGCCCAGAATGAGTCCGCCGCCAGCGTCACCGGCGCCCACGTCGAGCGCGCGATCGAGGAGACGGTCTACCGCTCCGCCCTCGTCCGGGACCGCGTGATGGAGGCGATGAACGACGGCTCGATCCGCGTGGAGACCACCGGAGCGCGCAGTGGCCAGATCAACGCGCTCTCCGTCTACGACCTCGGCGACATCTCGTTCGGCCGGCCGTCGCGCGTCACCTGCGTGGTCTCGCCCGGCAACGGCACGATGGTGATGGTCGAACGCGACAGCGACATGGCCGGGCGGATCCATAACAAAGGGTTCCTCATCCTCCGCGGGCTCCTCGCGGACCGCTTCGGCCAGGACCGCGCCGGCGCCCTCCACGCCAGCCTGACGTTCGAGCAGCTGTACGGCGAGATTGACGGCGACTCCGCGTCCTCTACGGAGACCTACGCCCTGCTTTCGGCCCTCGCCGAGGCACCCGTGGAGCAGCAGATCGCCGTCACGGGCTCCGTCGACCAGCTGGGGAACATCCAGCCGATCGGCGGCGCGACGGAGAAGATCGAAGGCTTCTTCGACATCTGCCGCGTCCGCGGCCTGACCGGGACGCAGGGGGTCATGCTCCCTCGTTCGAACGTGCCCAACCTGATGCTCCGTTCCGACGTACTGAAGGCGATCGAGGCCGGCCAGTTCCACCTCTGGGCGGTCGACCGGATCGAGGAAGGCATTGAGGTGCTGACCGGCGTACCCGCCGGAGGCACTCGCGGCGCCGACGGCCGGTACCCGGAGGGATCGATCTTCCGCCGCGTCGAGGACCGCCTCGAGGCGTTCGCGCGCGGACGGACGCCGCAACCAACCGGCGAGGCACCGCGCATCGTGCTGCCGCCGCCGACCTGGCGGCCCACACCCGGCATCCCACCTGCGCCGCCGCCCGAGCCGCCGGTCAGCGTGTAGGGATGACGAACGACCCACGGCCATTGATGACCGTCGACATGGACGGCGTCTTCTGCGAGCCGCCGTTCGGCCGGAACCTTGGTATCCACCGCACGTTCTACAGCCCGACCGCGGCCCCGCCCCCGGCGCGCCTCTACCCGCACTGGCTCACCGCGTCGCTGGACCACCTCCGCTTCGACTTCCGCCGCCCCATGCCGGGCGCGCGGGATGCGCTGCTGAGGCTCGCGACGGTGCGACGGCTCGTGGTCGTCACCGGCCGGCGGACGAGGCCGAACTGGTGGTTCCGCCATCACCGCTTCGAGGGCCTGTTCGAGGCGGTGTACGTGAACCAGTCCAGCCTCGGCAGCGCCCACTTCAAGCAGGCGATCCTCCGCCGTCTCCAACCTGCCGAGCACGTGGAGGACGACGGCCGCACAGCGCAGCTGCTTGCCCAGACCGGCGACACGGTGATCTATCTCTGCGACTGGCCGCGGAATCGCGGCCTGCCGCTCGACCCGCGCATCGTGCGAGTGGCGGGCCTCGTTGAACTCGCCGACCGCCTCGCTCCCTGATCCTGCTTCGGCCGTGGGGAGGGATACGCTGGATCCAATGGCAGCGACCTTCGGGACCCAGGATCTCAGGCGGCCTCGCACCGCCCGGAGGCTCGCGCTCGCCGGCGTCCTGGTCGCGGGCGTCGCCTGGGCGGTCGCGTGGGGGGCGCACGGGCATTACTCGGCGCCACAGGCGACCGGCCTCGCGGCCGTAGAGCCCGCGCGGACCTTCACGGTGAGCGGCGCGGGTGGACGCCTCGACCTCAACGGGGTGAGCGCGCGCCCGGGCGAGGTGCTCGACCTCGTCGTGACGGACGCGCCCGGTGCACACGCCTTCGTACTGCAGGGCGCGCAGCCCGGCGCGGACTATCTCGTGCGCACCCTTGACGACGGCACGACGCTGATCCGCTTCCGAGTCCCGTCCAGCGGGCAGGTCGGCCTGCTCTGCACCACACCCGGCCACGAGAACCTGCACGGGAACATCACCGTCGGCGTCACGCAGTGACTGTCTGATCGACCGTCCCACGGCCGACGGGCACGGGCCACCCGATCCGTCCGCAGCGATCGCGACCGACCTCGATCATCTCGGGCGGACAGGCGATCGACCTCGCGCGATCACGACGAAAAAAGTTGCCGCTAGTAACTTGCAGGGCAACCCGATAGCGATGCTGCGCGTTACATTGCGCGGAGTGGATCGGCCAGGGCCCGGCCCTTGATCCACCACCCATGGGGATCGGGCTTCGGCCCGGCTAGTCGAGGATGTGAACGTTGGCTGCGACGAAGAAGGCTGCTGCGAAGCCCGCCGCCAAGCCCGCTGCGAAGCCGGCTGGCAAGTCCGCGAAGAAGAAGTAACTTCTTCTCTAGCGGACGCTAGGACTGAGAAGGCCGCCGGGACGCCGGCGGCCTTCCGCTTTCCCCGACACCTCGTCTCCTGACACTCGCCGCCGCCGCAGATCGCGGCAGCGACGACACGGCCCGATTCCCTTGCAATGACTGGTGATTCCGGCGTCGGCTCTCCGCCGAAGACGGGCGAGCGGTCGCGCGTCGCGTGCTACATGTCGAGTGGCGCGCCGAGGCGGCGCAGCAACGTGAGCGCGTCTGCCGGAGCGCCGGCGACGAATGGCGGCACCTCGATCTGCTGGGGCGAGAGCACGAGCGGCCGGCCGTTGACGCGCAGCAGCGTCCCACCGACGGCTTCGAGGATCGCCGCGCCACCGGCGACATCCCAGACCGAACGCGGCCCGGTGGAGAAGTAGATGTCCGTGTCCAGCCCCGCCGCGTGGACCAGCTTCACCGCGGACGAGCCGCAGGGGTAGACCTCGTAGGGGATCTGGTAGTGGATCTGCCGGTACTCGTAGTCGTGCCGGGACACCACGACGCGGCGCACGATGCCGTCGTCCGGCAGCATCGGGAGCGGTACGCCGTCGCGTCGCGCCTCTCGCCGGCCGCCGGCCACGATGGCGGAGAGCACCGCCTGCTCGGACGGTAACCCCACCGCACCCATCGCCAGCCGCCCGCCGATGAAGAGCGCAACGGACACGCCGAACTCCGGCAGCCCGCGCAGGAACTCGCTCGTGCCATCGAGCGGGTCAACGACCCAGGTCGGCTCGCCACGGAGCAGCGGCGCGGCCTCCGCCGACTCCTCCGAGATCCAGCGCGCGGCCGGGACCAGCGGCATCAACCGCTCGTGGAGGATGTCGTCGGCCGCGTAGTCGGCCTCGGTGACCGGGCCTTCGCCCGGCTTATGTCCCACACGGACACGCGCACCGCGCAGGACCTTGCGGATCGCCTCGTTCGCCTCGCGTACTGCGGCCTCGAGCCCGTCGCGCACGGCATCGACGTCCGCGCCGCCCAGGTCGAGGGGAGGCTCGCTCGTCATGGGTGCACGCGGTGGGCGCACGGGCTGCGCCGCGGCGTCGCCGGCGCCGCTGCCAGCACAAAACGCGGTATCGGCCTCAATTGCGCCCTCCGCGCCTGCCCGCGTCGAGAGACGGGCATGCCGTCGATGCTACACTCGGGTACACCATGGCGACGAGCAGCGCAGCCGCCCCCGTGGCGCCTTCGGGGCAGCCGGCGGGCCATGAAGCGCTCGTGCGAGACCTTGAGCAAGCCCTCGGCGCCGCCTCCGTCCTCCACGCACCCGAAGACCTGATCGCGTTCGAATACGACGCCACGATCGAGCGCGCGCTCCCGGAGGTCGCTGTCTTCCCCGAGTCGACGGAACAGGTCGCGGCCGCCGTCCGGATCGCGGAGGCCCACCAGCGGCCGGTCGTGCCTCGGGGGTCGGGGAGCGGGCTCTCCGGCGGCGCCGTGCCGGTGGCCGGTGGTGTGCTCGTCGTCATGACGAAGATGGACCGCATCATCGAGGTCGACCCCGTGAACCGGGTCGCGGTCGTTCAGCCGGGTGTGGTCAACCTCGGGTTGCAGGAGGCGCTCGCCCCTCACGGGCTTCTCTTCGCGCCCGACCCCTCCTCCCAGCGTGTCTGCACAATCGGCGGCAACGTCGCCAACAACTCGGGGGGGCCGCACACGCTTGCGCACGGCTCCACCGTGAACCACATCCTCGGGCTGGAGGTCGTGCTCCCCGGCGGCCGCGTCACGCGCCTCGGCGGGCGGCTCGTGGACGTGCCGGGTATCGACCTGCGCGGGCTGCTCGTCGGCTCCGAGGGGACGCTCGGGATTGTCACGGAGATTACGGTCCGACTCGTGCGCGTTGCGCCGGCCGTCCGCACGCTCGTCGCAGTGTTCGACTCCGTCGAGGCGGCCTCGGAGGCCGTCTCCGCGATCATCCGGCGCGGCCTCATCCCCGTCGCGCTGGAGATGCTGGACCGGGAGATCATCCGGCTCGTGGAGCCGCGCATCCACGCGGGCTACCCGCTGGACGCCGGCGCGGTGCTCCTGATCGAGGTGGAAGGGCTGGCAGAGAGCGTCGAGGCGGACGCCGCGACGGTCGAGGACGCGTGCGTCCTCGCGGGCGCGACCGAGGTCCGGGTCGCGCGGACAGCGGCCGAACGCGAGCGGCTGTGGGAGGCGCGGAAGGTCGGGATCGGGGCGATCGGGGCCGCGTCGCCGGCCTTCTACCTCCTGGACGGCGTGGTGCCGCGCACGCGGCTGCCTGCGGTGATGCGCGACGTGTTAGAGACGAGCGCGCGTTTCGGCTTCCGCGTGGCGAACATCTTCCATGCCGGCGACGGCAACCTGCACCCCAACCTGATGTTCGACCCGGAAGAGCCCGGGGCGACGGCGCGCGTCCTCGAATGCGCGGAGGCGATCATGCGGCTGTGCGTGGACGCTGGCGGCGCGGTCACGGGGGAACACGGCATCGGCTTTGAGAAGCGCTCCTACATGGAGTGGATATTCTCGCCGGCAGACCTCGCCGCCATGCACGCCGTGCGCGTCGCCTTTGGCGGGGCGGAGCGGTTCAACCCCTGCAAGGTGCTCCCCGGCGGCCACGGCTGCTCGCCGGGGCACGGCGCCGAGGCCCTCGCGGTGATGCGCCGCGGCGCAGACTCGGTCTGAGCGATGACTGCCTCATCGAGCGCCCTCGACGGCCTGCGCCACGCGCTGCCGGCAGACACGGAGCGGTCGCCGCTGCATTACGTCCTGGACGGCATGACGCCCGCGATCGCCTTCGAGCCGACCGACCCGACGGAGGTGGCCACGCTGCTGCACTTGGCCGCCGAGGGCGGCCTCGCGGTCGCGCCACTCGGGGCGCGCACCGCCACGGGACTCGGACGGCCGCTCGCGCGATACGACGTGGCGCTCGACCTGCGGGCCCTCGACCGCGTGATCGAGTACGTCCCGGACGACCTCGTGATCACGGTGCAGGCGGGCGCCACGCTCGCAGCGCTCGAGACGACGCTGCACGAGCACGGACAGTACCTGCCCGTCGACCCACCGCCGGGTGACGAGGTCACCATCGGCGGGCTGCTCGCGTCCGCGCGCAGCGGCGCGTGGCGCGGCCACCTGCCTGCGGCGCGCGACCTCATCCTCGGGATGCAGGTCGCGCTGCCCTCTGGCGAGCTCGTGCATTCCGGCGGCCGCGTCGTGAAGAACGTGACGGGTTACGACATGCACCGGATGCACACCGGCGCCCTGGGGGCGTTCGGTGTCATCGTGGAGGCGACGTTCAAACTCACCCCGCTACCCGCGGCCACGCGCACCCTCCTGCTCCCGGCACCAGACATTGAGGCGTGCGGCGGGCTCGCGCGCCGCGTTTGGGACGCGGGCCTCGCGGTGCGCGCGATCACGGTGCTGGGTGCGCGCGCGGCGGACGCCGCCATGCTTCCGCCGGTCCCCGGCGTGCTCGTGGAGGTGGCCGGTGGCGAGGCCGCCGTCGAGCGGACGCTGCGAGAGTTGCACGCCGTCACGCCCGGAGCGGGCGAGGCGCCGCCGGAGGCGTGGACACGGCTGCGTCGCCTGGCGGCGGGCCCTGGTGCAACCGTCCTCCGCCTCGGCGTGCCGCCTGCCGAAGTCGAGATCGTCGTCACCGCGCTCGAACGCACCGGACTCACCGCCTGGGCCCACCTCGCGGCGGGCTCGGTCATCGCCCGCGGCGACATCGCCCCTTCCGAGGTCGAGGCGCTTCAGACGCTGGCGGCGGAGCGCGGCGGATTCCTGCAGGTCGAGGTCGCCTCGCCCGCGTTGCGCGAGACGGTCGACCCGATGGGCGAGGAGCGGATGCTCGTCGAAGCGCTCCGGCGTCAGTTCGACCCGCACGGGACAGTGAATCCGGGGCGCTGGGGAGCCGAACTGTGACCGCCACAACGCAGACGCCCGGCCTGCACTTCACCGGCATCGACATGCCTTCGCGCGCGGACCTCCTGAACTGCATCCACTGCGGCTTCTGCCTGCCCGCCTGTCCCACCTACATCGCGACGGGCCAAGAACTCGAATCGCCTCGCGGCCGTCTGCATCTGATCTCTGCCGTCCTCGACGGCCGGATCAGCGCAACCGAGCGCGTCCTCGGCCACCTCGACCTCTGCCTGCAGTGCCGCGCCTGCGAGACCGCGTGCCCGTCCAGCGTCCCTTACGGGCGGATCATGGAAGACGCGCGGGCGGCGATCCTCGCAAACCCGCCCGCGATCCAGCCGCGTGCATGGCGCGGGCGCGCCCTCCTGCTCCGCGAGGTGCTCGCGCGTCCTCGGCGGCTGCGCGCCGCGCTGGCACTCGGGCGGCTCTACACGCGCTCCGGCCTCCAGGCGTTCGTCCGGGGCCCGCTCGGGGCGACGCTCCGCCACGTGCTGCCACCCACGCTGCTCCGCCTCGAATCGTCGGCACCCGTCCTGGACCGCGCACCGTTCCGCGCGACCGGGTTGCTCAGCCGTCCCGGCCTCGGTTCACCGACGACGCGCGTCGCACTGCTCCTTGGCTGCGTGCAGGGCGAGATCTACCCGCAGGTGCACGAAGCGACCGTGCGTGTGCTCGAGCACGTCGGCTGCGCGGTCGTCGCGCCCGAGGGGCAGGGTTGCTGCGGCGCGTTGCTCACGCACGCTGGCGACTCCGAGACAGCCCGTGCCCTCGCCCGAAGGAACATCGCCGCATTCGAGCGTGCCGGGGTGGAGGCAGTGATCGTGAACGCTGCCGGCTGCGGCGCGGCGATGAAGGAATACGGCCGCCTGCTGCACCACGACCGCCACTGGGCGGAACGCGCGGAACGCTTCTCTGCTGGTGTGCGCGACGTCCTCGAATTCGTGGCCGCGCGCGACTTCGCGGGTGGCCTGGGCCGCGTGGAGCGGACGGTGACGCTTCAGGACGCCTGCCACCTGGCCCACGCCCAGGGGATCCGCGAGGCGCCGCGCACGATCCTGGAGGCGATCCCCGGTCTTCGGCTGGTGGAGATGCGGACACCGGACCGCTGCTGCGGCTCAGGCGGCCTCTACTCGTTCGTCCAGCCCGGCATGTCGGCGCAGATCCTGGACGCGAAGATGGCGGACATCGCCTCGACGGGCGCCGGCGTCATCTGCACCTCCAACCCGGGCTGCGCGATGCAGGTCGAGGCGGGCGTCCGCCGCGGCGGGCTGGACGCGGAGGTACGTCATGTCATCGAGATCCTGGATGAGGCGGTCCGGGCCGGTCGCTGAGCGGCTCAACTGTCGCCCGCGACGCGTCGCGTGAAGAGCGATAGCGGTTTGGGCGGGACCATGCCGGACTGCACCACCTCCAGGAAGGCGTGCACCGCCGTGGCGTCCCACTGGGATCCTGCACCATCGCGCAGCACCTGAAGCGCCTCGCCGTGCGACAACGGCTGCTGGCGGTACGGGCGCTCCTCGGTCATCGCGTCGTATGAGTCGGCGACGGCGATCACGCGCGACCAGAGCGGGATGTTGGTGCCGGCCAGGCCGTCCGGGTAGCCGGTCCCGTCCCAGCGCTCGTGGTGGTGGCGGATGGCCTCCGCGACCTCCGGAGGTACGTTGCGCATACGGCCGGCGATCTCGCCGCCACGCGCCGCGTGCAGTTGCATCTGCGCGGCCTCGATCGGGTCAAGCCGCCCCGGCTTGAGGTAGACCGCGTCCGCGATGGCGATCTTGCCCAGGTCGTGGACACGCGCGGCGAACTCGAGTTGCTCCAGGTCGTGGTCGCTGAACCCCAGCCGCGAACCGATTTGCCGCACGTAACGCCCCACTCGGTCGCCGTGGTTGCGCAGGAACGGGTACCGGATCTCGACGGTCTCCGCGATCGACGTCAGGAGGTCGCGCTCCGAATCGCGCTGCCGGCGCTCGTACGCGCTGACTTCAGATTGCAGGCCGCGGAGGCTCTGCTCCGTCGAGCGTGCCCACCCCGCCAGCACATCGATCTCGTCATGTCGCGCCGTGTCACCGGCATTCAGCGACGGCAGTCCCGTGCCCCCGAACGCGAGGCGGATGCGGCGCAGGAAGAGGAAGTCGAGGAGGAATCCGGCCGCGATCGCCACCGCCAGGACGTTCAACAGCCGGGTACGCACGCGCGTGGCGGCGTCGGAGACGGCAGCGAAGACCGCGGCCTCTGGGTGGGCGGTGACCAGCACCAAGCCGGAGCGGCCGAGCGGACTGCACGTCCAGGCCGCCGCGCCCGAGACGGTCACGGGACAGCGCTCGCCCGTCATGACGGACCGGGCGGCCGCGCCGCTCACGCCGAACGGCGCCGACGTCGGAGCCAGTGAGCCGACTTCGAACCAGCCGCCGTCGCGTCCGTATACCAGTTCCCGGTCGCTCCCCGCGGCGAATTGCGTCGAGTCGAACAGGACGGCGGCGTCGATCGCCCCGACGAGCACGCCCACGGTTCGGCTGCCGTTGCGGACCGGATGCGCCACGAGGACCGAGAGCCGGCCGGACGCGTCCTCGATCAGCGGCCCGCTCACCTGGTCCTCGCCGGTGGCAAGGGCGGCCTGGAAGTAGGGACGCTTCGCGACCGCCTCCGGGGCCTCCTGATCTCCCGGCGAGGTGGAGCAGCGGACCTCCCCGCTGGGGCTGAAGGCGTGCAGTCGCTGGTACTCTCGTCCTGCGGGATGGCCCATCACCGTGCAGAGGGCGTTGAAATCGTAGCCATGCACGACCAGGTCGTCCGCGGTGGCAAGCCGGGACTGGGCGGTCGCGAGCTTGGTCAAGACGCTGGCCGCGGTCGCGGCAGCCCGGTCCTGGTAGTTGCGTGCCGCGTCGGCACGCAGGGCATTCCGCTCCGAGATTCCCTCCACCCAGACGGCGAGGAGCGCGACGGTCGTCAGGATGAGGATGAGGAGGTGGAAGCGCACCCGGAGCGGCGAATTCAGCCCTCGAAGAAGGCGGTGCGCAGGCGCACTCGGTTGGGGCGGTGGCTCCGTGGTCATATCCCGCGCTCGTCCAGACACACCCCGATGAAGGGGCGTGAAACAGTGGTCCGTGGCCGTAAGATACCCGCGCCCCTCCGCAGGGACATGCGAAGAATCCCTACCACGCCTCGCGAAGCGCACGATCCCCGCCGAATTCAGGCAGAAGTCGCCCATTCGCGCGCCAGATACGCCGTGTTGAAGTCATAGGCCTCGGCGACGTAGCCCGAGACGCCCTTCGCAACCGAGATCGCCTCTCCCGGCGCGTAGATCGGCAGCATCGCGGGGACGTCCTCCAGCAGGAGCCTCTGGGCCTCCCGTGACTTCTGCGCGCGGGCGGCCGGGTCAAGCTGGCGCAACGCCTCGAGCACGGCCGCGTCGTACACCGGATTCGAGTATCCCCAGGGGGAGAACCGCCCGTCGAGTCCGCCGCTCTGGTGCAGGCGCAATCCGAGGTCGGGCGTCTCGAGGTTCGTCAGTTCGACCAGAGTCGCCTCGAAGTCGCCCGCCGCCAGCGTCGCCTGCCACGTCGCGAATGGCATGCTCTGCATGCGTGGGGCGAAGCCACCCTGCGCCAGCGACTCGCCGACCGCCTTCACCAGGGGCAGCATCGCCGGAATGTCCGGGTGGACCACGGTGAACGCGAGGCCTCCCTGTGCGGCGGCCTGGAGCAGCCGTGCGGCCTCGTCCGGCCGGTACTGGAAGAGCGGGTGGGCCTCCACGTCCGCCGGCGGCAGCGCATCCGCGGCGTGGGCAGGCCCCACCGGCCCGGCGGCAAAGGCGTTGTCCGCCCGGCGGAGCGAGGCGCGGTCAATCGCGTACGACAATGCGCGCCGGACGCGCTGGTCCTGGAACGCCGACACGGAGCGCACCTCGCGCCCGTCCTTGCGGCCGACGAGAGACAGCCCGAGCCCGCGCATCCGCGTCGCGGGCCGGCGCACGAGCGTGCGGCCATCGCGGCCGCCGCCGATCAGCACGCCCGGCTCGTCCTGGTGCCTGCGGACGTCGATGTGGCCGTGGGCGAACGCAAGGTCGAGGTCTCGTTCCAGCCCCGCACCGGTGATTGTGATCTGGGCGAGCCGCGGGGCGCTGTCGCCCTTGAGGAGCGGGTTTGCCACCAGGCGCTGCGTTGCGCCCTCGCGGGCGACGGGCACGAACGCTCCCGCGCCGACACGTTCGTCGATGCCCTCGTACTTCGCATCGCTGGTGACGGCCGCCGGCACCGCTCCGAGCAGTTCGAACAGCAGGGCGAATGGGGCGCGCAGCCGAAGTACCACGTGCCCCTTATCCGGCGCCTCCACCCGCTCGATCACCTGCGAGAACAGCGGGACGCCCTCTGCCGCCCGCCGCTCGAACGAGACCTTCACGGCTTCCGCCGTGACGGGGCGCGGCTGCTCGCCCTCCCGTGCGTGGAACCGCGCGTGGTCATCCAGCGTGAACCGCAGGACGGTCGGCTCCGGCTGCTCCAGGGCGGTCGCCAGGTCGCCATGGACGGACCCGTCGCGCGGGTCGACGGCGACGAGTCGCGCGTGCACGAGGAGCGACTCCAGGTCGGTAAGCGGCGGCGTGTCCGGCGCACCCGGGCGCACGAGGCCAAGCCGCAGGTTGCCCGGCGCCCCTCGCTTCTCGCCAGACGGCGTCCGCCCGCGCACCTTCGGCGCCGCGCCCTCGACCGGCTTCGGCGGCTCGTTGCTGCAACCGTTGAGCACGGACACGAGGCCCGCGCCGAGGGCGAGGCACGCCCCGCCCTGGATGAAGCGACGCCGGGTGGTGCGGAAGGGGACAGCGTGGGTCATGGGCGAGGACACGCCGGGGGCACGATTGCCGTCATCGGGGAACATCCTGTCCGCGTCCTCGCCGCCTGCGGTGCGCGGTGGGTCAGGCAGGATCGTACGCACCCTGACTCGCGCGCGGCAAACCGCGCAACACGGCGAGTAACGGCGTCTCACCGTAGGATCGTCGAATGGCCAGTGACCGCGCCGGAGACGTGCTGGGAGGGCCAGCGGACGCCACGCGTCCGTCCAACCCGTGGCCACGCATCCTGGCGTTCCTGCTCACCCTCCTCGCCGGCGTCGGGTTGATCGGCGTGTGCGTCACGTCGTTTGCCTCGCCGCCGCCGCGGGAATTGCGTGTGCCTGTCGTCAATCTGCAACCGGGGACGCCAGTGTTCATTGCCGTCACGACATTCGGAAGCGACCGGCAGCAACGCACCTACGGGGTCTGGACAGGCGTGGATGCGGGCGGGCGCAACGTTGCCCTGCTCTCGCGCTCGGCCTCCTCCACGTGCCACATCCGGTGGGAGCCCACCGTGAGCGTGGGCGGGACGACCGGGGCCTACGTGGACCCCTGCGGCGACGGCCGGTGGTCGCTGCGCGGCGTCGTGCTTGGAGGCACGGCCACGAAGGACATGGAGGAGTTCCGCACCCGCCGTGACGGCGATCAGGTGGTGGTGGACATCACTCGAGTGCTGCTGGGCACCTGCCGGGCGGAGCGGGCGACGGCCTGTTCAAGCGAGGGCGCCCCGCTCGAACGGGCGGTCCCGCGCGGCGCGCTCCCGCCCGACTTCGCGGCGAACTAGCGGGCGCCACTACCAGATCCCGAGCGCCATCTTCACGTCTTCGGACGCCATCGTGCGCGGGTCCCAGGGCGGATTCCAGACGAGGTTCACCTCGACGTCTTCGACGCCCGGGGTCTGCATCAGCTTGTGGTAGATCATCCCCTGCAACATCGGCCCCACGGGACAGGCCGGCGAGGTGAGCGTCATGTCGACGGTCACCATGCCTTCCGGGTCGACCTCCACGCCATAGACAAGGCCGAGCTCGGTGATGCTCATCCGCAACTCGGGGTCCTCGACCGTGTCGAGGACGGCGCGGACGGCTTCCTCGGTCGGCGGGCCGGGCTCGACCTCTGCGTCGATCCCGACTTCGGTCGTTGTCACTGGTTCGTCTGCCATCACCGGCTCCCGTCGTCCGTGGTCACGCTGCCGCCGCCTTCGGCGAGCGCCTGCGCGAGGGTCTTCCATGCAAGTGAGGCGCACTTCACGCGCGCCGGGAACTTCGCCACGCCTACCAGTGAGGCGATGTCGTCAAAGCCGTCGATCTCCGGGGCCTCACCGGTCAGCATCATCTGCTGGAATGCCTCGACGCCCCGCAGGGCCTCGGCGGCGGTCCGGCCCTTCACGTACTCCGTCATCATGCTGGCCGAGGCCTGCGAGATCGAGCAGCCGTGGCCGCTGAAGGAGATCCCCTCGACGAGCCCGTCCACGAGCGCGACGTCGATGCAGACCTGGTCGCCGCAGAGCGGGTTCGCCCCCTCCGCCGAGCAGGTCGACTCGATAGTCACGCCGTGGTTCCGCGGCTGGCGGTAATGGTCGAGGATGATCTCGCGGTAGAGGTCTTCCAGGAGGCCTGACTCAGCCATCGTCGCCTCCTACTTCCGGCCGAAGAAGCGGCCGACCTCTTCGAGGCCGGACGCCAGGGCGTCCACCTCGTCGGTCGTGTTGTAGATGTAGAACGAGGCGCGGGCCGTCGCGGGCACGTTCAGCGCCAGCATCACCGGTTGGGCGCAGTGATGGCCCGTTCGGATCGCCACGCCCTTCGTGTCGAGCACCTGGCCGATGTCGTGCGGATGCACACCCTCGAGGTCGAACGAGATCACGCCCCCACGTTGGTCCGCGTCCGGCACGCCGAAGATCGAGACGCCGGGCACGTCCGCCAGCCGTCGCAACGCGTAGTCCGTGATCTCGCGCTCGTGCTCGCGCACCGCGTCCATGCCGAGTGCCGACAGGTAGTCCACGGCCGCACCGAGGGCCACCGCGTCGCCGACGTTTGGCGTGCCGGCCTCGAACTTCGCGGGCACCTCGGCCCAGGTCGACCGCGCCATGGAGACGGTAAGGATCATGTCGCCGCCGCCGAGGAACGGGTCCATCGACTCCAGCACGGGCAGCCGTCCCCAGAGGACGCCGATGCCGAAGGGCGCCAGCATTTTGTGGCCGCTGAAGGCAAGGAAGTCGATGCCCAGCGCCTGCACGTCGACCGGCAGGTGAGGCACCGACTGCGCCCCGTCCACGAGGACGAACGCACCGACGGCCTTCGCACGCGCCACGATCAGGTCGAGCGGCACGATCGTGCCGAGTGCGTTCGACATCGCCGTGACCGCGACCAAGCGCGTGCGTTCGGTGATCGTCGTCAGCGCCGCTTCCATGTCGAGCGTGCCGTCCGGAAGCATCGGGATGTACTTCAGCGTGATCCCGCGTTCGTCCCGGAGCATCTGCCACGGCACGATGTTCGAGTGATGTTCGATCTCCGAGATCACGACCTCGTCGCCGGGCTTCAGGAACTTGCGCGCCCAGCCGTGCGCCACGAGGTTGATCGACTCGGTCGTGTTGCGCGTGAAGACGATCTCGCGCGGGTCGGCGGCGCCGATGAAGCGGGCGACTTTCGCGCGCGCCTTCTCGTACAGGTCCGTCGCCTCGACCGACAAGGTGTGGACACCGCGATGGATGTTCGCGTTGTGGTCGCGGTAGAAGCGCGTCAGCTCGGCGAGCACCTGCACGGGCCGCTGGCTGGTCGCCGCGTTGTCGAGGTAGACCAGGCGGGCGCCGGAGTCGAACTCCCGTTTCAGGATCGGGAAATCACGCCGGATCCGTGCGATGTCGTACGGCAGGCGCTCGACCGCCGGCAGGCTGACGAGCGAGGTCACGATGCGGCCCCGTCCGAGCAGTCGATGTACGCCTCGTCGCCGTCCATGGTGACCTCGTAGGCGCGCACGCTGCGCACCGCCGGCAGGCTCAGCACCCGGCCGGTCTTCGCGTCGAACGCGGCGCCGTGGCGCGGGCAGATGATGCGGCCGTTGCGCAGCCGTCCCTCGCCCAGCGGGCCGTTGTCGTGAGTGCAGCGGTTGTCGATCGCATACAGCGCCCCGTCGATGTTCGAGACCGCCAGCGAGCGTTCGCCGCACTGGACGACACGGACCTCTCCGACCGGGACGCCGGCCGCGGCGACACGTTCTTTCGCCATCAGACGCCGCCTAAGCCAGTTCCGCCGTCGCCAGTTTCTCGCGTAGCGCCGTCTCCAGTTCCTCGACGAGCCCGGGGGCGTCGAGGCCGGAGAGGACGGACTGGAAGAAGCCGGTGACCAGCAAGACCAGGGACTGGCGCATGTCCAGCCCTCGACTCTGGAGGTAGAACAGCGCGTCCTGGTCCACCGGGCCAACGGTCGCGCCGTGGCCGCAGCGGATCACTTCGTTCGTGAGGATCTCCAGGACCGGGTCGGCGTCCGCCTTTGCGTGCGGGGAGAGCAACAGGTTGCGGTTCTCCTGGTTCGCCGAGGCGCCGATCGCCGTGGGCTCCACGCGCGTCACGCCGTAGTAGACCGATCGGGACGCGCCCGCCAGCGCCGTCTTGATCTCCACCTGCGAGGAAGACTTCGCGCCGATCAACTCCTGCAGCGTCACAAAGTCGAAGTGCTGTTCGGTGTCGCCGACGGCCACGCCGCGGATGGTGGAGGCCGAGCCTTCGCCCTCCATCAGCGTCTCGACCGTCTGCTTTACGATGTGCCCGCCGAGGACGATCGAGCCGACCTGCACGTCGGCGCCACGCCCGACCTTCGCGCGCAACGTCGTGAACTCCTGCGTGGCTGCACCCCAGCGCGTGTCGATGAGCAGCCGGACTCGGCTGTCCGCGTGCGCCACGACCTCGATGACCCCGGCGACCAGCAACGCGTCCGCGGCCGACGAGGTGCGGAGGATGACCGACACCTGGCTGGCGGGCTCCGCCACGATCAGGATGCGCGGGAAGATCGCGCCCTCGCGTCCCTCCACCGTCACCGTGACCGGCGCGGCGAAGGCCTGGCCACGCGGCGCGTAGATGAGGACACCCTCGCGCCACTGGGCCGCGTTCGCCGCCGTGAACTTGCCCTCCGTGCCCGGCACGACCGAGCCGAGGTGTGCGCGCACGGCGTCGCCATGAGACGCCAGACTCGCCGCGAGCGTGCCCGCGAAGCCGCCCGCGGGGACGGCGCCCGACACCCGAGGCGAGAAGGCCGCGTCCGGCGCGAATGATTCGATGTCGAGTTCGGTGACGTCCGTGTACTTCCACGGACGCAGCCTGGGTGTCGGCATCGGCGTCGCGACGAAGGCGCGGGCAGCCTCGGCACGTGCGGCCACGAGCCAGTCCGGCTCGCCCCGGCCACGTGCCGCCTCGATGGCCGCCGTCTCAGCGTAGGTTGCGGTGGAGGTCGCCACTAACCCACCGAACCTTCCATCTGCAGCTCGATCAGGCGGTTGAGTTCGATCGCGTACTCCATGGGGAGTTCCTTCACGATCGGCTCCACGAAGCCGTTCACGACCATCTTCGCGGCCTCTTCCTCCTTGATGCCTCGCGACATCAGGTAGAACAGCTGGTCCGCACCCAGCTTCGAGACGGAGGCCTCGTGGCCGATGTTCACGCGCTCTTCGTCGATCTCCATCGTCGGGTAGGTGTCCGAACGGGAGTGCGTGTCCAGGAGCAGCGCGTCACAGCGGACAGTGCTGCTGGAGTTCTCCGCCCCTTCGTAGACCTTCAGCAGGCCGCGGTACGAGGTGCGCCCGGCGCCCCGCGAGACCGACTTCGAGATGATGGCGCTCGTGGTGTTCGGTGCGACGTGGACGATCTTGCCGCCCGCGTCCTGGTGCTGGCCGTCGCCGGCGAAGGCGAGCGACAGGATTTCGCCATGGGCGCGCTCGCCCATCAGGTAGACCGACGGGTACTTCATCGTCAGCTTCGAGCCGATGTTGCCGTCCACCCACTCCATGATCGCGTCTTCGTACGCGTAGGCGCGCTTGGTGACCAGGTTGAAGACGTTGTTCGACCAGTTCTGGATCGTCGAGTACCGGACGCGGGCGCCCTTCTTCACGACGATCTCCACGACAGCCGAGTGCAGGGCGTCCGTGCTGTAGATCGGCGCCGTGCAGCCTTCCACGTAATGCACCTGCGAACCCTCGTCCGCGATGATCAGCGTGCGCTCGAACTGGCCCATGTTCTCGGTGTTGATGCGGAAGTAGGCCTGCAGCGGCACGTCCACCTTCACGCCCTTCGGCACGTAGATGAACGACCCGCCCGACCAGACGGCCGAGTTCAATGCGGCGAAGCGGTTGTCGCCAGAGGGGACGATAGTGCCGAAGTACTCGCGGACGAGGTCCTCGTGCTCACGCAGCCCCTGGTCCATGCCCAGGAAGATCACGCCCGACTTCTCGAGGTCCTCCCGGATGTTGTGGTAGACGACCTCAGAGTCGTACTGCGCACCCGCGCCGGCGAGGAACTGCCGCTCCGCCTCGGGGATGCCGAGCTTGTCGAACGTGTCCTTGATGTACTGCGGGACGTCCTCCCACTTGGAGGAGTCCTTGTCGGTCGCCCGCACGTAGTAGCGGATCTCGTCGAAGTCGATGCTGGCGAGTAGGTCCGGGCTGCCGGCCCATTTCGGGTTGGACAGTTGCTTGAACTGTTCAAATGCGTCCAGCCGGTACTCGAGCATCCACTCCGGCTCGTCCTTCATCTTGGACATGCCGCGGATGACCGCCTCGTTCAGGCCCTTCTCGGCCATGAACAGCGGCTTCTCCTCGTCATGGAAGCCCCACTTGTATTCGCCAACAGTGCCGCGAACGTCGGTGGTGGTCATCGTGTGCCTCCCCCTGCGGCCGCAGCCGAGGTGATACCCAGTTCCTTGAGGATCGGGTCGTAACCCTCGTGCTCGATCCGCTTCGCGAGGTCGAACCCGCCGGACTTCACGATCCGGCCCTCGAACAGGATGTGGACGAAGTCAGGTTCGATGTAGTTCAGGATCCGCTCGTAGTGCGTGATGATGAGCACGCCCATGTCCGGCGTGCGCAGCGCGTTCACGCCCTCGGACACCGTCCGCAGCGCGTCCACGTCCAGGCCGGAGTCGGTCTCGTCGAGGATCGCGAGGTCGGGCTTGAGCAGCCCCATCTGCAGGATCTCGGCGCGCTTCTTCTCGCCGCCGGAGAAGCCGTCGTTCACGTAGCGACGCGCCATGTCCTCGGACATCTTCAACTTGCCGAGGGTCGTGCGCAGTTCCGCGAGGAACTCGCGGGCCGGCACCTCGGCGCCGCGCCGCGCCTTCAGCGACTCGCGCATCAGGTTGACCATCGTCACGCCGGGGATCGGCGTCGGGTACTGGAAGGAGAGGAATATCCCCCGCCGCGCCCGCTCGTCCGCCGACATCTTGGTGATGTCGTCGCCGCGGTAGATGATCTGGCCTTCGTCCACGACGTAGGTGGGGCTCCCGGCGATGGTCGAGGCGAGCGTGCTCTTGCCGGAGCCGTTCGGCCCCATCAGCGCGTGGATCTCGCCCGGGCGGATCGTCAGGTCGATCCCCTTCACAATCTGGATGTCCGGCTTCTCGGCGATGCTGACCTTCAGGCCACGCAACTCGAGGATGGGGTGAGTCATCATCGCTCCGCTCATCGGGCGCCTCCTGCGGAGGCCGTCCGCTGCTGTCCAACGACCGGCAGCAGTTCACCTGCCACCCAGCCGGGTTCGTCGTCCTTGCGCACGAGGTACTCGCACTCATGGCCGCCCGCGGCGACCGTCGTGACCTGCTCGACCGGCACCCCGAGCAACAGCTCGATCGCGCGCCGGTCGGCCGAGCAGCAGGCGTGCGTCTCCGCCGCCGTGCTGCGGAAGGGGCAGCCGGTATTGCGCAGGCGGAAGAAATCGCCGGCGTCCTCGACCTCCTCGAGGATGCCCTCGGAGGAGAGCGCACGCAGCGTCTGCGAGACCCGCTCCGGCAGGGTCCGGCCATTCACGCGCGGCCGGTGCTCTTCCGCCACGGCCTGCGCGACCTGGTCGAACATCCGGTCCACGAGGTCAGCCCCGCTGCGGCCTTCGATCTCCGCCGGGAGCGACTGGAGGGCGGGTGACAGACGCGCGAGCAGGCGCTGGTAGTGCTCGGCGGAGGTGCGCTCCTCGGCTTCGGCACTCAGCGCGTACCGCGCCGATGGGCGCCCGCGCGCCTGCCGCTCCAGCCGGGAGACGAGCATCCCCTCGGCGACCAGGATGTCGAGGTGACGCCGCACCGATCCGGCGGAGACGCCAATCTCGGCTGCCAGTTCGGCGACGGAACACTCACCGCGCTCGGCGAGCAGCCTGACAAGCTCATCCCGTGTTCGTTCCATAGATTTGGCCTCGTGGCGGGCGAATTCGGCCTGATCCGGCCGATCCCCGCAGTTCCCGCCTCGAATCCACCGTACCCGGGTGTCCGGGCATAGTCAACGTTTTTACTACTTTATTCGATGTAAATCACCCGCGCGCGGTTGAGATTTGAGCGACCGTTTGTCCGCCTTCGCCGCCCTACGTACGATGCCCGCCGATCCGTACGCGGCGCCCGAGGGCGTCCCCAGGGAGGTTCGCGATGGCAGACGAAGTCCAGGGTCTCTCGGTCGGCTCCACGGCCGTGTTCACGAAGGCCGTGACCGCCGCCGACATCCTCAAATTTGCCGAGGTCAGCGGGGACACCAACCCGCTGCACTCCGACGCGGCATACGCGGCGAAGACCCGGTTCAAGCAGCCGATCGCGCACGGCATGTTCGGCGCGGGCGTGATCTCCGCCGCGCTCGGCACGAAACTCGCGCCGAACGCGGTCGTGATCTACATGGGGCAGAACCTGCAGTTCCGCGCGCCCGTGATGGCGGGCGACACGCTCACGGCCACCTGCACCGTCACGAAGGTCGACGCGGAGCGCAAGCGGCTCTCCCTCGATACAGTAGTGACGAAGCAGGACGGCACGGAGGTCATCCGCGGCGACGCGACCGTGATGGTGGAAGCGCTCGGCTAGCGCCCACCAACGCGACGGACCTCCGGCGGGCGCGGCGAAGGGCCCCAGAATGATGAAGCCCGCCTCGGGAGACGGCTCCTCGCTCCGCACCGCCGTCGAGCGGTGGGAGCAGGGCGCGGTCGCCAAGGTGCTCCAGCGTTTCCCGGAGCGTCGCGCCTCCTTCGCCTCGTCGTCAGTCGAGACGAGGCGGCTCTACACCCCGCTCGACACCGCTGAGGTCGACTATGTGCGGGACCTCGGCTTCCCGGGCGAGTTCCCCTTCACTCGGGGCGTGCAGCCAACGATGTACCGCGGGCGCTTCTGGACGATGCGCCAGTACGCCGGCTTCGGCACTGCCGAGGAGACCAACGGCCGCTTCAAGACGCTGATCGCCAATGGCCAGACGGGCCTCTCCACCGCCTTCGACCTCCCGACCCAGACCGGCTACGACTCCGACGACCCGATGTCGGTCGGCGAGGTCGGCCAGGTCGGAGTCGCGATCGACTCGCTTGCCGACATCGAGACGCTGTTCGACGGCATCTCGCTGGCCGACATCTCGACCTCCATGACGATCAACGCCCCGGCGGCGATGCTCGTCGCGATGTATATGGTCGCAGCGGAGAAGCAGGGCCACCCGCGCAGCGTGATCACGGGCACCTCGCAGAACGACGTCCTCAAGGAGTACGTCGCGCGCGGCACGTACATCTTCCCGCCGAAGCAGTCCGTCCGCCTGGCGGCCAACCTGATCAACTTCTGTGCGACCGAGACGCCACGCTTCAACTCGATCTCCGTCTCCGGTTACCACATCCGCGAGGCCGGCAGCACCGCCGCCCAGGAGATCGCGTTCGCGTTCGCGAATGCCTGCGCCTACCTCGACGAGTGCCAGCGCCAGGGCGCCGACCTGAACGATGTCGCCCAGCGCGTGTCCTGGATCTTCAACACCCACAATCACTTCTTCGAAGAGGCGGCGAAGTACCGAGCGCTGCGCCGGATGTGGGCGCGGCTGATGCGCGACCGTTACGGCATCACCAACGCCAACGCGCAGATGCTCCGCACCCACACGCAGACCGGCGGGTCCACGCTGACCGCGCAGCAGCCGAAGAACAACATCGCGCGCGCCGCCTTGCAGGCCCTCGCCGCCGTCGTGGGCGGGGTGCAGTCGCTCGCGCTCTCCTGCTATGACGAGGCGCTCGCCCTGCCGACCGAGGAGGCGCAGCAGATCGCCCTCCGCACGCAGCAGATCATCGCGCACGAGTCCGGTGTCGCCGACACGGTCGATCCGCTCGCGGGCTCCTACTACGTCGAGTCGCTGACCGACTCCCTCGAGCGCGAGGCTGCGCACATCATGGCCCGCATCGAGGACATGGGCGGCGCGGTCGCGGCGATCGAGGGCGGCTGGATGCAGTCCGAGATCCAGGAGGCCTCCGTCCAGTGGCAGCGCGAGGTCGAGTCCGGCGAGCGCGTGATCGTCGGCGTGAACGACTTCGTCGACCCTAACGAGAATGCCACCCCGATCTTCCGCCCCAACCTCGCCGTGGTGGAGTCACAGTTGCAGCGGCTCGCGCGCGTCCGCGCGACGCGCGACAACGCCGCGGTCACGGCCGCGCTCGCGCGGCTGCGCGACACCGCCCGCGGCGACGTCAACCTCATGGAGCCAATCATCGAGGCCGTCCGCGCCTATACGACGCTCGGCGAGATGTGCGGCGTCCTGCGCGAAGAGTGGGGCGAGTACGTCCCGCCCACGGTCGTATAGCGCGGAGAATCCCTCGGGCAGACCGCCGCATGAATGCGGCGCACAAGGTCAGGCACGCAGCAGGCACGTGAGATAGGTGGGGGGACGATGCCGGGAACACTGGACGGTCAGGTGGCGGTGGTGACGGGCGCAAGCCGCGGCATCGGCCGCGCATGCGCGGTGGCGCTGGCCCGCGAAGGCGCCAACGTCGTCGTGAACTACACCTCGAACGAGGATGCCGCAAAAGAGACGCAGAAGGCGCTCGAGGCCCTCGGCGTGAAGACGCTCGTCTTCAAGGCGGACGTCGGCAAGGCCGATCAGGCGAAGGCGCTGATCGAGGCCGCCGAAAAAGCCTTCGGCAAGGTCGACATCCTCGTCAACAACGCCGGCATCAACAAGGACCGGACGATCCAGCGGATGTCCGCGGACGACTGGGACGCCGTCGTCCAGACGGACCTTTCGTCCATCTTCTACACCACCTCGGCAGCGGTGGGCGGCATGCGCGAGCGGAGCTACGGCCGCATCGTGAACATGTCCAGCATCATCGGCCAGATGGGGAACATCGGGCAGGCGAACTACGCCGCGGCGAAGGCCGGCATGATCGCCTTCACGAAGTCGGCGGCGCGCGAGCTCGCCCGCTTCAACATTACCGTGAACGCCGTCTGCCCCGGCTTCGTGGAGACCGACATGGTGTCGGCCCTTTCGGACGACATCAAGAAGACGCTCATCGGCAACATCCCGCTTGGCCGCTTCGGCACCGCCGAGGAGGTTGCGGACACCGTGCTCTTCCTTTGCAAGCCCTCCGGCGCCTGGTACACCGGCGCGCAGATGAACCTCAACGGCGGCCAGTACATGTAAGGCCGCCCCTCCGAGGGCCCCGAGAAGCCGCCCCTGGGCGGCTTCTCCGTATCATGCGGCGATGCGACTTCAGCGGGTGGCACTCATTGTCGCGGCGGGCGCGATGTTCCTCGTCCTCGCGGCGGCGGCGGCGTTGATCGCGCGCGAGCGGTCCGACGCCGAGGACCGATCGAGACGCACCGCCGCCCTCGAGGTCGGCCGCGTGCAGGCCGTGCTTCACACGCGCGCGGAGGCGCTCGCCGTCGCAGCCCAGGCGCTCGTGAAAGACCCCGAGGTCATGCAGTGGGCAACGGGCGGCCGGCCGCCGGCGTGGTACACCGGCGCGCCTCGCGAGCCGATCCGCGCGCCGGGCGCTGCGATTGCGGACTACGTCGTCTTCGTCGGTCCCGGCCCGACCGTGGTCGGGCAACAGGGGCTGCCTGCCGTCCTGCCGTTCAGCGGGCCGAACCTCCAGCGCGCGCCGCAGCGGTCGCTCGTCGCGGACGCCCAGACCGGCAACGTCCTGCGATTTCCCGACGCACCGGCCGTCACGGCAAGCGCGCGCAGCCACGCGGGGGGCGACGCCATCGCCGTCGGCGCCGCGGTCCTCCTCGACCGCGCGGAACTCGACGCGATCGGGAAACTGGTTGGCCACGAGGTCCGCCTCGACTGGGTGCCGGCCGACGACGCGCCCGCGCGTGCCGAGGTGCGACGCTCGGGCGCGCAGGACCTCGCCGTCGGACGCCTCGAACAGGTCGTGGATGGCGAGGTCCTCGTCGCCTCTGTCGTGCTCGCTCCCGGGCAGACGGGTGGCGTCGCGGGCCAGCGAGGGCTGCTGATCGCGACAACCGTCATTGTGGCCGGCCTCGGCATGGGCGGAATCCTGCTGGCGCTCCGGGTGCTCGCCTCGCGCGTCGGCGAACTGGGCGACGCGCTTGCCGCCGGCCAGCCCGAGGCGGGCGACCAGCGCGTGCTCGCGCGCCTCGAGGGCAACGACGAAGTCGGCCGTGTCGCCACGTCGACGCTCGAGGCGTTCCGGCGCCTTCGAGGCCGCACGGACGCCGCCGTCGAGGAGGCGCGCGTCGCGACCGCGCGCCAGTTGCTTGGCGAGCACGTGATCCGCTCGATGGAGGAGGGGCTCCTCGTCGAACGCCCGGACACCGTCTGCATCGTCTGCAACCCGGCCGCCGTCGGGCTCCTCGGCGTCGCGCTCCACGATCTAGTCGGGGAACGCGGGACGGTGGAACGGACGCTGGGGAGTGAGTTGTACGCGGCGCTGGTGAGGCGCGCGCGGGAGGAGCCGGACCAGCCGCCGCTGGTGATGACCTGGGGCGCGCGCGACCTCGTCTTCGACTCCTACGAGGTGCCCGAGGTGCGCGGCGACGA
>SCTU01000254.1 GCA_004297315.1 Dehalococcoidia bacterium
GCACGACCTGCTGCCGGACGACGCCGCGCTCTGGGCGCAGATCCGTGACACGGCCGAGGCCGTCGCCCAGCGATTCGGCTACCGCCCGATCTCCACGCCGATCGTCGAGGACGCGAAGGTGTTCCTCCGCACGGCTGGCGAGGAGTCCGACATCGTCCAGAAGGAGGTCTACCTCTTCGAGGACCGCGGCAACGACCGCCTCGCCCTCCGGCCGGAGGGGACGGCCGGCGTCTGCCGGGCGTACATCGAGCACGGGATGGGGTCGTGGCCGCAGCCGGTGCGGCTCTACTACTTCGGGCCGTTCTTCCGCTACGACCGTCCCCAGGCCGGCCGTTACCGCCAGTTGTGGCAGTTCGGCGCCGAGGCGATCGGCGGCGACTCCCCTGCCCTGGATGCGGAACTGATCGACCTCCAGGCCACGCTCTACCGCGAGGTCGGCCTGAGCAACATCGCGCTCCGCATCAACAGCATCGGCACCGCCGAGACTCGCCGGCGCTACATGGACGCGCTCCGAGCGCACTTCGCGCCGCACGTTGGCACGCTGTCGCGGGACTCGCAGCGACGGTACGAGACGAACATCCTGCGCGTACTCGACTCGAAGGAGGACAACGCGCACCCCGCCGTGCAGAGCGCGCCGAGCATCCTCGACTTCCTCGACAACGCTGACCGCGAGCACTTCGCGGCCGTCCGCGCGCACCTCGACAGCCTCGGGATCGCGTACGAGGTCGACCCGCGCATCGTGCGAGGCCTCGACTATTACTCCCGCACCGTCTGGGAGTTCGAGCCGGCCGACCACGAGGGCTCGCAGGGGGCCGTCGGCGGCGGCGGTCGCTACGACGGGCTGATCGAACTCCTCGGCGGGCCGCACACGCCTGCCGTCGGCTTCGGCGCGGGCGTCGACCGGATCGCACTCAACCTGAAGGCGCAGGACGCGCCGCTGCCGTTCACGACGGTCGATGCGGTCACCATCCCGCTGGGCGACGCCGGGGCAACGCTCGCGGTCCGCGCCGCGTCGCTGCTGCGTGCCGCCGGCATCTCCGTCCAGGCGGGCGTGCCCGGCCGCTCGATGCGGGCGGCGATGCGGGCGGCGGACGCCTCCGGCGCAGTCGTCGCGGTGATCATCGGCGACCGCGAGGCAGCCGAGGGCGTCGCGACGGTGAAGCCGCTGCGCCCCCCGTGGGCGGTCGCCCCCACCCGGCTGATGGCCCGCGAGGAGGGCCAGCGGACGGTCGGCCTCGACGGCCTCGTGGACGCGGTGCGCGACCTGCTTTCGTGACCGCCCGACCCTAAACCGGGCCGCTGATATCCTCGACCCATGTTCGAACGGCTTGCTGAGATTGCTGCGCGCTACGACGAGTTGACGCGCCTCATGTCGGACCCGGAGGTCCAGACCGACCACCGGCGTATCCAGGCGCTGGCGCAGGAACGCACCACGCTCGAAACCATCGTCGAGATCTACCAGCGCTACCGGCAGGCGGCGAAGGACCTCGACGAGGCGCGTGCGCTGCAGGGCGAGAGCGACGAGGAGATGCGCGAACTCGGACGGGAGGAGGCGGAACGCCTCACGGGCCTCGTGGCCGACCTTGAAGCCGAGCTGAAGATGGCGCTCCTCCCGAAGGACCCGGCCGACGAGAAGGACGTGATCATCGAGATCCGTGCCGGCACCGGCGGCGACGAGGCCGGGCTGTTCGCCTCGGACCTCTTTCGAATGTACCAGCGGTACGCCGAGCGCCGGAACTGGAAGACCGAGGTGCTCAACACCTCGATCAACGAGGCGGGCGGCTATCGCGAAATCGTCTTCGAGGTCCACGGGCGCGGCGCCTACAGCCGGATGAAGTACGAGTCCGGCGTCCACCGCGTCCAGCGCGTGCCGCAGACCGAGACCCAGGGCCGCATCCACACCTCGACCGCTACGGTCGCCGTCATGCCCGAGGTGGACGAGGTGGACGTCGAGATCAACTGGGACGACGTCCGCATCGACATCTACCATTCCGGCGGTGCGGGTGGCCAGAACGTGAACAAGGTCGCGACGGCGGTGCGCTACACGCACAACCCCACCGGCATCGTCGTCACCTGCCAGGACGAACGATCGCAGACCAAGAACCGCGAGAAGGCCGCGGCGATCCTGCGCGCCCGGCTCTATGAGCTGGAGCGCTCGAAGCAGGCGGCCGAACAGGCCTCGCTGCGCAAGTCACAGGTCGGCAGCGGCGAGCGCGCGGAAAAGGTGCGCACCTACAACTTCCCGCAGGACCGCATCACCGACCACCGCGTGGGGTTGACCGTCCACAGCATGCCGCGCGTGCTGGACGGCGAGATCGACGCGCTGATCGACGCCGTCGCCGCCGACGAACAGGCGCGCCTGCTCGCCACCGTCAGCGCGTGACCGCTTCCGTCACCGGCGGCCGCTCCGTCCGCGAACTGCTGCGCGAGGCCACCCAGCGCCTCCAGGTCGCCCACGCCGCCGACGACATCGACGAGGCACGACTCCAGGCGGAGTTGCTGTACGGCCTCGCGACCGGCCTCGACCGCGCGCAGGTGATCGCGGCGGGGAACGACGCCGCCGCTCCCGCTGCCATCGAGGCGTTCGAGGCGCTGATCGAGCGTCGCGTCCAGCACGAGCCGTTCGCGTACATTCTGGGGAAACGGGAATTCTTCGGCATGACTTTCGAGGTCGGCCCGGGCTGCCTCGTCCCCCGGCCGGAGACCGAGACGCTCGTCGAGGCTGCGCTGGAGGCGATCAAGGCGCACCCGGAGGCGCGCCGCCTCGTGCGCGTGGCCGACATCGGTACCGGCTCCGGCGCGATCGCCCTCTCGGTCGCGCGCCACGCGCCCAACACGACGGTCTACGCCGTCGATGTCTCGACTGCGGCGCTGCAGTGGGCGGGCAAGAACATGCGCCGCTTCGACCTGCAGGACCGCGTCGTGCTCCTCGCGGGCGACCTTGCGGAGCCGCTCACCGAACCAATCGACGTGCTCCTGGCGAACCTTCCCTACGTCCCCACCGATGAGTTCGAGGCGCTGCCGGCGCAGATCCGGGAGCGCGAACCGCGCCTCGCGGTCGAGGGCGGTCCGGACGGCGTCGAACTGATCGCACGGCTGGCGCAGCAACTGGACGCACACCTCGCGTCCGTCGCAGCCGCGATCTTCGAGGTCGGGGCCGGGCAGATCTCTTGGGTGGAGGAACTCGTCACACGCGCACTGACCGAGGCGGGACGGACCGGCCTCGATGTGCGCTTCCACCGCGACCTGCGCGGCATCCGGCGCGTGCTGGAGGTGCGGATGGGTTATCCGAAGGAGGACTAGAGCGGTACCCGACCGCGCACGAGCATGGTGTGCGGCTCCCCGTCCTCAACTGGGGCGAGCGTGACCGGCCAGCGCACGCCATAGCGC
Source organism: Dehalococcoidia bacterium (assembly GCA_004297315.1). Lineage (GTDB taxonomy): Bacteria > Chloroflexota > Dehalococcoidia > UBA2979 > UBA2979 > SURF-43. The sequence goes on from SCTU01000254.1 coordinate 3,391, forward strand.
GCGAACATCATGTCGTAGCGCCCCGGCGCGAGCCGACAGCGCGGAAGGAGCACATGCTCCAACGAACTCGCTGCGCGGCCCGCGAAGAGTTTGCCGATTGCCATCGGCGTGTCGTTGCCTGTGCGGAACACCCACACGATCCGACTGGGTCCCTGCCCCTCGGTCACGCCTCGCCCCTATATCCCGGCGGGCCGCGTCTGGGCGATCTGGTAGATCTTGCCTTCCGTCTTGATCGACGGCGCGATGATCATCCGTGACTGGTGGAAATCCTGGATCGTCTGCGCCCCGCACGTCGCCATCGAGGTGCGCAGCGCGCCCACAAGGTTCTCCGTACCGTCCGTCTTGGATGTGGGGCCAAAGAGCAGCGTCTCCAGCGTGTGGACCTGGCCCACCTGGACGCGCACCCCTCGCGGCAACTCCTGGTTCGGCGTCGCCATGCCCCAGTGGAAGCCGCGGCCCGGCGCGCCGACGGTGCCGGCGAAGGGCGAACCGATCATGACAGCGTCCGCGCCCGCGCAGATCGACTTCGAGACGTCGCCGCCGGTGCGGATCCCGCCGTCCGTGATGATCGGCACGTAGCGGCCGGTCTTCTCGAAGTAGACGTCACGCGCATACGCGGTCTCGATGGTGGCGGAGACCTGAGGCATCCCGATCCCGAGAACCTCCCGCGAGGTGCATGCCGCGCCCGGGCCGACGCCGATGAGCACCGCGTGGATACCAGTCTCCATCAGTTCGATGGTCGCCGTGAAGTCGACGGTGTTGCCGACGATGATCGGCACGCCCTTCATGTTGGCGACGAGCTCGTCCAACCGCAGGCCCTTGAGAGAACGCGAGACGTGGCGCGCCGTGGTGACCGTCGAGGCGACGACAAAGAAGTCGACGCCGGCGTCCTTCGTGACCGGGGCGAACTTCTTCGTATTCTGGGGAGTGCAGGAGACGGCGGCGACGCCGCCCGCGCGCTTGATCTCCTCGACGCGCTGCCCGACCAGGTGCTCCTTCACGGGCTCCTGGTAGACGCGCTGGATGATCTTCGTCGAGGTTTCGAGGTCGGCGGCGGCGATCTCCTGGAGGATGGCGTCGGCGTCCTCGTAGCGTGTCCAGACACCGTCAAGGTTGAGGACGCCCATGCCGCCGTGCTTGCTGAGGCGGACGGCGAAGGCCGGGTCGACGACGCCGTCCATCGCTGAGGCGATGACCGGGATCGCGAAGGTGTGCTCGCCGAGCGTGAACTCGGGGGTCACCATCTCGGGGTTCGTCGTCACTGCACCAGGGACGATGGCGACGTCGTCGAAGCCGTATGCATGCTCCAGCGTCTTGGGACGCAGCGTCGTCGTCGACAGGTCGATGTGGGTACGCTCGCTCGTGACCATCGTGACACTCCCCAACTACGCACAACCCCCTCGTCGCCGAGGGGGTTGGTCATGCGCGCGCGCAGAGCCGCGAGGTCCGCGGCCGACGCTTCCAGATGTTGTGTACCCGCATCTCGGTGCTCCCCGCCCAGGGAATCGAGGTCAAGAAGGGTTCTAAACAACCTACTCCGCGCTCCGCGCCTCGGTCAACCTCTACCGTTCGGGAAAGTGAGCAGTTTCCTGTGGCGGGCGACCCTGCTCCCTTGCGGGGGCGCGCGCTACGATTCGGCGCGATGTCCCCGAACCCCACTGACTCCTCCCCCGCCGGCGCCGGACAGGCGATCCTCGTCGCCGTCGGGTGGCCGTATGCGAACAACCACCTGCACGCCGGGCACCTCGCGGGCGCGTATCTGCCGGCCGACATCTTCGCGCGGTTCCAACGGATGCGCGGCAACCGCGTGCTGATGGTCTCGGGCTCCGATTCGCACGGGACGCCGGTGACCGTCCGCGCCGAGCAGGAAGGCACGACCCCGGAGGCGGTGTTCCACCGCTACCACCAGTCCTTCCTCGACACCTTCAAGGGCTTCGGCATCTCGTTCGACATCTTTACGTCAACCGACACCCCGAACCACATCGAGGTCACGCAGGACCTCTTCCTGCGCATGCTGAAGCAGGGTGACCTGTATGAGGCCGACCAGGAACTGCTCTACGACTCGGTCGCTGGGCGGTTCCTGCCCGACCGTTACGTGGAGGGCATCTGTCCGCGTTGCAGCTTCGATGGCGCACGCGGCGACCAGTGCGACAACTGCGGCTCCACCCTCGACGCGCTCGAACTGATCAACCCGCGCTCGAAACTGTCCGACGCGACGCCCGAGCGCCGGAAGTCGCGACACTTCTTCCTTCGCCTGACCGCCTTCACCGAACGCCTCACGAAGTGGATCGAGCAGCCCGAGCACGACGGCTGGCGGCCCCACGTGCGGAACTTCACGCTCGGGATGCTGCGCGAGGGGCTCATCGACCGCTCGATCACCCGCGACATCACGTGGGGCGTCCCGATCCCGCTCGACGGCTACGAGTCGAAGCGGATATACGTCTGGTTCGAGGCCGTGATCGGCTACCTTTCCGCGACGAAGGAATGGGCCGCGACGAACGGCAACCTCGATGGCTGGAAAGCGTGGTGGACGGACCCAGCCGCCCGCACGGTCTACTTCATCGGCAAGGACAACGTGCCGTTCCACACCGTGATTTGGCCGGCGATGCTGATGGCGGACGGCGGCCTGAACCTGCCTTCCGACGTCCCGGCGAACCAGTACCTCACGATGTCGGGCTCGAAGGCCTCGAAGAGCCGGGGGGGCGTCGTCTGGCTCCCGGACTACCTCGAGCGGTACGACCCTGACCCGTTCCGCTACGCGCTGGCGGCCTCGATGCCGGAGACGAGCGACGCCGACTTCACGTGGGCCGAGTACGTCCGCCGCAACAACGACGAACTGGTCGCCCGCTGGGGCAACCTCGTGAACCGCGTGCTCACGATCACGCGCCGCAACTTCGACGGCCGCGTGCCGAGGGCGCCCGCGACCCTCTCCGCCGAATCGCAGGCGCTCCTCGCCCGAGTCGACGCGGCCTTTGACTCAGTGGGAGCCGACTACGACCGCGTGCAGATGCGACGCGCACTCACCGGGGCAATGGAGGTCGCCGGGGCGGCGAACCAGTACCTCGACGCACGCGCGCCGTGGCAGGCCGTAAAGGCTGACCGCGATCACGCGGCCGAGACGCTCCACGTGGCGCTGAACGCGATCTCCGGCCTGATCACGATGCTGAACCCGGTGCTGCCGTTCACGACGCAGAAGGCATGGGAGTACCTCGGGCACGAGGGCACGGTCGGCGTCGCGGGCTGGCGGCGCACGCCGGTGATCGCCGGAACGGTGCTGCCGGAGCCGGGGCCCCTCTACCGTAAGCTGGACGACTCCGTGGTCGCGGAGGAGGAGGCGCGCCTCGGGCTGTAGCCCGGCGCGCCCTCGATGCCTTCCCGCCGCGGCGAACCGCCCGAGCCGCTCCCCGGCGTCATCGACTCCCACGCTCACACGTGGTCGCGTGAGTTCGAAGCCGACCGCGAGGCCGTCCTCGATCGCGCGTGGGCGGCTGGTCTCACACGGATCGTGGACGTCGGCGTCGACCTGCGGACCTCGCTGCTGTGCCGCGGGTACGCCGAGGCCGACCCTCGACTCGTAGCGGTCGGCGGCATCCACCCGCACGAGGCAAAGCACCTCGAGCGTGACCGGGCCGCGTTCCGAGGGCTGATCGAAGGAGGCGGGTTCGCCGCCGTCGGCGAGATCGGGCTCGACTTCCACTACACGCTCTCGCCGCCGGAGGAGCAGCGGGCCGCCTTCGCGTGGCAGCTCGACCTGGCCCTCGATGCGGGCCTGCCCGTGGTGATCCACGCACGCGAGGCCGACGAGGAGTGCTTCTCGACGCTCGCGGAGTGGTCGAAGCGCGCCGCGTCCGTCATCGCAGGCCGGCCCGTGGGCATGATGCACTGCTTCTCGGGTGACCTCGATCTTGCGCGACGGTACGTCGAGATCGGCTTCGTGATCTCGGTGCCGGGGACGGTCACGTTCAAGGGGAACGAGCGCGGGCAAGCCGTCGCGAGGGGTATCCCGCTGGCCTCTATGCTGGTAGAAACGGATTGCCCGTACCTGACTCCCGCACCGCATCGAGGGCTGCGGAACGAGCCTGCGTACGTGGTGGAGACGGCCCGCTTCGTCGCCTCGCTCCGCGGTATGAGCCCGGAGGCGTTCGTGCAGGCGACCTCCGCGACGGCCGCCCGCTTCTTCGGCTTCGATCCTTCAGCAGGGGCGTCATGACGGACACCACGATCGAGATGCAGCGGCTGTACGGGCCCGTCGCGGGTGACCTCCCCCGCGTCCGCACCCAACTCCAGTCGATCGCGCAGGATGTCGGCTTCGAGTTCCTGCAGCGGATGCTGGAGACCGCCCTCGCAGGCACCGGGAAGATGATGCGGCCGGCGATCGCCCTGCTCGCGGGGCGGCTCGGCGTCTACGACCTCGACCGGCTGGTGCCGCTGGCGGCCAGCGTCGAGCTGCTGCACACGGCGACGCTGGTGCACGACGACGTGATCGACCGCGCCGAGGAGCGCCGGAGCGAGCCGACGCCGAACGTGCTGTTCGGTAACGCCGCCTCGGTGATGCTCGGCGACTACATGTTTGCGCATGCCGCTGACTTCATCGCCCAGACCGACAACACGCAGGTCGTCCGGGTCTTCGCCAAGACGCTGATGACGATCGCCCGCGGCGAACTGACACAGGACGTCACCGTCTTCGAGTACTCCGAGGACGTCCAGCGCTACCTCGACCGGATCATCGGCAAGACGGCCTCACTCTTCGGGACGGCCGCACAGGGCGGCGCGATGGTGGCGGGCGCCACGGCCGCGGAGGTCGAGGCGATGAGGCTGTACGGGCTGCGCCTCGGTATCGCCTTCCAGATCGTCGACGACATCCTCGACTTCACCGGTGATCCCGCAGTCATGGGGAAGCCGGCCGGTTCCGACCTCCACGGCGGGACGCTGACGCTGCCCGCGATCCTCTACATGCAGCGTCGCCCCGACGACAACCCCGTGAAGAAGGCCTTCGAGGGCGTGCGCCGCAAGGCGAACCTCGACCGTGCCATCCGCGAGATTATTGCCTCCGGCACGATCGAGGAGTCGATGGCCGTCGCCCGCCAGTTCGGCGGCGAGGCGCGCGAGGCGCTGGCGGCGCTGCCCGCTGGCGAGACGCGTGACACACTCGAAGGCCTCATCGACTACGTGCTGACGCGTCGATCCTGACCAACGCACATCTGAGATCGGACGCCCCATGCACCCCTGGCACGACATCGAGGTTGACCCCGCGCACATCGGCGACATGCTGCCCGTGGTGATCGAGATCCCCGAGGGGAGCAAAAACAAGTACGAACTGGACAAGGCGAGCGGCCTGATCAGGCTCGACCGCGTCCTGCATAGCGCCGTGCGCTACCCCGCCAACTACGGCTTCATCCCGCGCTCCTACTGCGACGACGGCGACCCGCTCGATGTGGTCGTGCTGGGACAGGAGGCGGTGCCGCCGCTCACGCTCGTCTACGCGCGGCCGGTCGGCGTCATGCATATGCGCGACCAGGGCAAGGCTGACGACAAGGTGCTGGCTGTCAGCACCTTTGACCCGGTCTACAACCACATCCACGAACTCGACGACGTGCCGGCGCACATCATGCTGGAGGTCCGCCGCTTCTTCCTCGACTACAAGGTGCTCGAGGAGAAAGAGGTCATCGTCGACCCGTTCGAGGGCCGCGAGCGCGCGCTGGCCGTGATCGCCCAGGCGCTCGTCGACTACCAGCACCTGAAGGCGCCGCGTTAAGAGGGGGCGCGATTACGTCTCAGACGTTGTTCAGGAGGATGAGCCCTAGGCCGAAACCTCCCACCACAACGACGAGGCCCGGCCATGCTGTCTCATCGGCCGTCGAGTTTCCGTCGCTCCGCCAGATCCATACCCAGGCCGCCACCCAGGCAAGCGCAGACGGCACAAACACGAGACCGGAGCTCACGATGAGCGCGGCAGCAGGGACGAGTACGATCACTAGTCCCAGCCCGGCGACGGCGAAATTGCCTGGCCAGGTGCTTCGGACAGTCCCCCAAAAGGCGGCCACCTGAATCAAAGCGCCGACGACCGCCATCAACCGCCCCGTAGAGTTGCCCGCGTACCAAGTCAGCCCCCAACTGCCTATCCCGAGCAGCGCCGCAACGAATACCAGGACGTGACGTGCTTTATTAGGCACCGTCGTCCCCCTCCACGTCGCCCGCCGCCGACTCCTCGGCGACGCGGGCGTGACGGGCGGCGCTGACGAACGCGGCACTCTTCAGTTCGCGCTCGGCGACGGCACGCATCAGCGAGTGCATGATCTGCTCGAGGCGGGCGGCGAGGTCGTCCGTAAGACGGATGCGGCCTGCCTCCTCGAACGGCTGCGACTGGTAGGCGCGGAGCACGCGGAGCGCGGTGGCGTCGATCGGAAGCGCACTCGGATAGCGCGGGATGCACTCGACACCGATCACGCCGCCTTCGAGCGGTGACCAGCGCGCGTCGTCCGCCGGCACCTCGACGCCGCAGCCGAGGCAGCGTGTCCACTCCGGACGGAAGCCGGTCGCGTCCAGCAGCGCGAGCTCGTACGTCCGCGTCACCACTTGCTGGCCGTCGCCGCGGTCGAGGCGGACGAGGGCGTCGTGCAGCAGGGCGAACAGTCCGGTGGCGTCGGCGTGCTCGACGGTGAAACGGTCGGCGAGTTCCGCGAGGTAGAGCGCTGCCGAGAGCCGGTCGAGGTCAGCGCGCAGCGCCGGGAACGCCTCGACTGCCTGCGCCTGTGTCACCAAGTCAAGTGAGCGCCCGTGCGCGAGGACGAGCTCGACGTGGGTGAGCGGTTCGAGGTGCCCGGCGAGGCGGCTCTTCGAGCGCAGCACGCCTTTCGCGACGACATCGACCTTGCCCCGGAGCGGCGTGAGGAGCGTGACGATCCGGTCGGCGTCACCCAGACGGCGCTGGCGGATGACGATCGCCTCGGTCTTGGTGACGCGGGGGATTCGGCCGGGCATGGCCTGGGGCCTCGGCTACTGCCGCGGGCGCTTCTGGCGGCTGCCGGGGAGTTTCTGCTCAAGTTGCGCCAGCACGCCAAAGGCGACGCCGATGACGAGACAGACGCCCAGTGTGTAGAGCGGGCGCTCCTCCAGGTTGCCGCGGAAGAAGGCGGCGGTCATGAAGATTACGAAGAACACCACGGCCCAGCGCACCCAGAGCGGGAGGCGCGCACCCGCCGCGATCAGATCTCGCACGCTAGACCTCCTGCCGAAACTCGAGCGCCCGCCCGAGTGTCACGTCGTCAGCGTATTCGAGGTCGGCCCCGGCGGGGAGGCCGCGGGCGAGCCGGGTCACGCGGATGCCCAGCGGCCGGAGCAGCCGGCCGAGGTACATCGAGGTCGCCTCGCCCTCAAGGTTCGGGTTCGTGGCGACGATCACCTCCACAACGTCGCGGTCAACGTCGCGGATGCGCGCGAGCAGTTCGGCGATCTTCAGGTCCTCCGGCCCGACGCCGTCGGCCGGCGAGATCACCCCGTGGAGGACGTGATAGAGCCCGTGAAACCCTCCGGTGCGCTCGATCGCGACCACGTCGAGCGGCTCTTCGACCACGCAGATGATCGTGCGTTCGCGCC
>SCTU01000255.1 GCA_004297315.1 Dehalococcoidia bacterium
ATCCGCATCACGCGCCGATCCGCCCGCCCGGCCGACGGCTCGACGCCAGCCCGCCCACCGCGCGAGACGACGCCGCGCCCGCCCCGCGACGAGGCCCCGCGACCGCCGTCGGACGGCGCGCCCGGCACCGGCGAAAGCGAAGAACAGCGCCGCCGCCGCCGTCGAGGCCGTCGCGGCGGTCGCGGTCGTGGCGCCTCGGACAGTGGCGGCGACCCCGGCGGCGCACCAGAGCCCGGCTCCGAGGACTAACGCGCCGGCGCGACAATCGACGAGGAGCCTTCGATGCCTGACCAGCCGAATCCAAACGCCGTCGTCAGCGCCGACTGGCTCCGCGCGCACCTCGATGACCCGTCGCTGCGCATCCTCCACGTTGGCCTCGACCGCGCGACCGAGTACGAGACGGGCCACCTGCCGAGCGCGATCTGGGTGGAGGGGTACGACGACATGACCGTCGAACGCGGGGGCATCCGCGCGCTCGTCCCCTACCGCGAGGAAGTCGAGGCCACCCTTGGTCGCCTCGGCGTCGACGAGTCGCACACGGTCGTCTGCGTTGCGGGCGGCAAGTCGGCCTGGCCGCATCGCGCCTACTGGGTGCTGCGCTACTACCGCTTCCCCAACGTCCACCTCGCGGATCGCTCCACCGCCGCCCTCGCGCGCGCCGGCTTCGCGCTGACGAAGGAGGAGCAGCATTTCGCGCCGACCACGCCCCACCTCGGCGAGGCCGACCCCGCGGTCTACTCATCGTGGGAGGACGTGCTGGCCGCCGCCGAGGGCAAAGGCACCGCGGCGATCCTCGACTGCCGCAACGACGACGAGTGGCGCGGCGTCGAGGGCGCAGGACACGCGGCGCCGCGCTACGGCCGCATCCCGCGCGCGCAGCACTTGAACTGGGAACTCCTCGTCGACGACGACGGCCGTTTCCTGCCGCCCGACCGCCTGCGTTCGCTCTACGCCGCCGCGGGCATCGACGGCACGCGCGAGGTGTACCCGTACTGCGGCGGCGGCATCCGCTCCGCCGCATCGTGGTTCGCGATGCACGAGATCCTCGGATGGCAGACCGCCCGTAACTACGACGGCTCCTGGGCGGAGTGGTCGAGGTTGCCGCAACTGCCGGTGGAGCGGAGCTAGCGCCAGGCGAACTCCGTCGGCGATTGGCCGTCGATCGAGCGTGGTCAGTTTCCAGGCGCGGATACCGGGCGCTAGCCACCGCCCGTGAGCACCTGCAAGTGCAGGGCCTGCGTTTCGGATGAGGGATCGGCACCGAGTTCTTCCGCGAGCAGACGCCGGCAGCGCTCGTACGCCCGCAACGCCTCGGCGCGGCTTCCCGCCGCGAGGTGCGCCCGCATCAGGATCTGGTAGCCGGCCTCACGGAACGGGTCGCGCGCGAGCAATTCCTCGGCGAGTGCCACCGCAATCGCGGGCTCGCCGTTGCTAAGTGACACCATCGCCAGGCCCTCCGCCGCGCGGCTGTGGAGCGCGAGCAGTTGCGCTCGCTGCTCCTCCACCCACGGGCCCTCCTCACCCGGCAGGAAGGGCCGGCGCGTGATGTGGTAAGCGACGCTCGCGGGCCCATAGGCCGTGCGCGCGTCTTCGGCTTGCAGCGCCGCCTCCGCGTCGTGCACCGCCGAGGCAGCGGCACGGACGTCTACCCAGGTCCCGGGCGGGAGGCGCAACTCATAGCAGCCGAGCGCGGCGCTGAGGGCCTCGCGCGGAAGTCCGGCATCGCGCAAGAGCGCTCGCAGCCGGCTCACCACCGCGCTCAGCGCCGCGTCCGCCGAGGACGGCGGCTCGCCAGCCCAGAGCAGGTCAGCCAATTCGGAACGTGGCACCGGCGTGTCGCGGAGCACGAGGTGAGCAAACGCCAGACGTCCCTGGCGTCCGGGGAACGCGCCCTGCTCGACTCGCCCGCCGGGCGACTCGATCGTCACCCGTCCGGTCAGGTAGATGCGCGTGCTCTGCCCGATCGTCTGCTGCAAGGTTTCTCCAAACTCGCCGCAAGGACGCGCCAAACGGCCGACCGACAGTATCCCTCACACATGGAGAGGGAGGCGTGGGCCGGGGCATCCGAACCTCGGCCCGATCTGACCTCACAGAAAGGAGTGCGTGATGACCACGACAGCCAGCCGCAACGGAGTCGATGTCGCCCGGCTCCTCCAGACGGTGGAGGCGATTCAGGGGCAGCCCTCGCTGGCGCGCTTCCAGTTCCGCTCGCGCACCAAGTGGGAGGGCGGCGGACGATCGAAGACAGCGATCCAGGGCTTCTTTGGCGCCGGCCAGGAGGACAAGTCTCGCGCGGAGCCGCTCACCCTCGTCGGCGACGAACCGCCCGTGCTGCTCGGCGAGAACGCGGGCCCGAACGCTGTGGAGGCGGTGCTCCACGCCCTCGCATCGTGCCTGAGCGTCGGGTTCATATACAACGCCGCCGCGAGAGGAATCGACGTGCGCTCGCTGGAGTTCGAACTCGACGGCGACCTGGACCTCCGCGCCTTCCTCGGGCTGTCCGACGAGGTGCGGCCCGGCTATGCCGGCGTGCGCGTGCGGTACCGTGTTGATGCCGACGCGAGCGCAGAGGAGATCACCGACCTCTGCAACTACGTGCAGCGCACCTCACCAGCGCTCGACATCATCAGCAAGCCGGTGCCGGTGACGGTGGAACGCATCAGCTAGCGCGACGGCAGTGTCCGACAGGGGCGACGCAATGGAACAGTCAGTACAGCCGGTCATGCCTGCCGGGGTGGACCGGGAGACGCTCCGCACCGAGGTGCAATCGAAGTACGCGGACGTCGCGCTCGACCCCGGGAGTGGCTTCCACTTTCACACCGGCAGGCCGCTGGCAGACATGCTCGGTTACGACCTATTTGAGGTCGACCGGCTCCCCTCGGGCACCGTCGAGTCGTTCGCCGGGACGGGGAATCCGCTCGGCATGGGCGCTCTCCGGACCGGCGAGCGGGTGCTCGACGTCGGCTGCGGCGCCGGCATGGACACGCTGCTCGCGGCGCTGCAGGTGGGATCCGAGGGACAGATAGTCGCGGTCGACATGACCGAGGCGATGCTCAAGAAGACGAGTGCCGGCGCGGCGGCGCTCGGTCTCTCGCAGGTCGACACGCGCCTCGGCTACGCCGAGGACCTCCCAATCGAGGACGCCTCGGTAGACGTGGTGATCAGCAACGGGGTGATCAACCTCTGTCCGGACAAGGTGGCCGTGATGCGCGAGATCGCGCGCGTCCTGCGGCCGGGCGGACGCATCCAGATCGCCGACATCGTCGTGCACCTGCCCATCTCCCAGGACGCGCGGGACGACATCGACCTCTGGGCTGGCTGAGTGGCGGGCGCTCTGCTGGAGACAGAGTGGCGCTGGGTCCTGGCGCACACCGGATTCATGAATGTCGAATGGGGCCGTGAGGTCGACGTCTTCTCTGGCTCGCGTCACGAATCGGACGCGGCCGAGTTCGGCACGCGCGGCGTCACCTTCGCCGCAACTCGAGGCGAATAGACGAGACAGGCACGGCGAGGAGGTGAGCATGCCGAACAAGGTGATCCGCTGCTACTGCGGTTTCGTTGCTGAAGGCGATGACGGCCAACTCGTCGTCGCCGTCCAGGGCCACGTGCGCGAGGTGCACCAGATGGAGTACACGCGCGAGCAGGTGCTGGCGATGGCGGAGCCGCTGGACTAGACGCCGGGCCGACGGCGTCGTTCCAGAGTGCGAGGCGCTACCCCAGCGCGTCCGTGATCTGGTCCACGTGCTCCTGTAGGTGATCGGCGTGCGACTGCACCTGCTGGCGCAGCGAGCGGCGCGCGCCGCGGATGCTGCCGGGGCGGCCCCAGGCGGCGTCCGGCGTGCCCGAGAGCAGTTCCACCGTCTTGCTCACCTCGGACTCCACGAGCGCGACGAGTTCCGAGGTGGGGCGTGCCTCGATCGCGGCCGTCTCGGCATCCTCGTCGAAGGGGAGGCGGGCCGGGTCGCTCATCGTCGCCATCTGGCGGATGAAGATGCCGTTCTTCTGCGCGTAGAGCGCCATGTGCGCGAGCGTGTGCTGCGCCGTCCATTCCCCGCCCTCGCGCGGCGCCGAGGTCCACGAGGCCGCCGACGCGTTCGCCGCGACGGCGCGCAGGCGCTCCGGCACCGTCGATAGCAACTCCACCAGGTGCGCGTACTTCTCCGGCGCACCCGTGACGAAGTCGATGCGCGCCATCTACTTCACCTCCAGCAGCAGTTCCACCTCAACCGGCGAGTTCAGCGGCAGCGACGCAAGGCCGATCGACGTGCGCGCGCCGACGCCGTCGTCGGCGCCGAAGACGTCGCGCAGCAGTTCAGACGCGCCGTTGATCACCTGGGGCTGGTCGACGAACTCCGGCGCGCTGGCGACGTAGCCGCAGGTGCGGATGACGCGCGCGCCCTCGAGGGTGCCCAGCAGGTGCTGCACCGCCGCGAGCGCGTTGATCGCGCACTGGCGCGCCGCCGCCTTGCCGTCCTCGGTGCTGACGCCCGCGCCGAGGCGGCCCGTCACGGTGAGCTTGCCATCGACCAGCGGCAACTGGCCGGAGACGAACACGAGGTTGCCCGTGCGCACAGCCGGCTTGTAGATCGCCACCGGCGAGACCGCCGGCAGTGCAATGCCCAGTTCCTTCAGGCGGTCCGCGACGCTCATAGCACGCCCTCTCCGAGAATCCGTTCGAGGACCCCGGTGAGTTCCTCGTCGCTGTAGAAGTGGATGGTGAGGGACCCGCGTCCCGCCTGGTTCCGCTTGAGCGTCACCTTCGTGCCGAGGGCGCGCTGCACCGCCTCCTCGAACCCCTGGGTGACGGCCGCCGGCCCGCGGGCCTCCGGCTTCGGCTGACGTCGCTTCGAGGGTTTCGCCTCGACGCCACCCCACTCGCGCACCATGCGCTCGGTCTGGCGCACGTTCAAGCCCTCGCCGACCACGCGCTCCCACGCCGCGAGGCGGTCCGTCTGCGTCGCAAGTCCGAGCAGGGCGCGCCCGTGGCCCTCGGAGATCTCGCCCGCCGTGATCGAGGCGCGCACCTCGACGGGCAGGTCCATCAGGCGCAGCGTGTTCGCGATCGCGACCCGCGACTTGCTCACGCGCTCGGCGACCTGCGCCTGCGTGAGGTGGAACTCCTCGATCAGCCGCTGGTAGGCGACCGCCTCTTCGAGCGGGTTGAGGTCGGCGCGCTGGACGTTTTCGACGATCGCGATCTCGAGCAACTCCTGCGGCGTGGTCTGGCGGATCGTGACAGGGACGCGTTCGAGGCCGGCCGCCTTCGCGGCGCGGAGTCGGCGCTCACCGGCGATCAACTGGTAGACGAGCCGGCCGTCCTGGCCGCGCTCTTCGGTCACGAGCAGCGGCTGGATGACGCCGTACTGCTTGATTGAGTCTGCGAGTTCCGCGAGCCGCTCCGGATCGATCACCGTGCGCGGCTGCTGCGGATTCGGGACGACGTCCTCGATCGCGACGTCGGTCGCGGGGACGCGCTCGTCGCGCGGCGCGGTTTCCGGATCGCCGGGGGCGCCGTCCGGGATCAGCGCGGAGAGGCCGCGCCCCAGTCCGCCCTTACGCGCCATGTGCGACCTCCGAAGGCGGGACGGCTGTGCCCGCCGCTACGGGACGTGCGCGTTGCAGCGGCGCGACGGCCGGGATCAGGTCGCGCTCGCGCAGGCGTTCGATCAATTCGTCCGCGAGGTCCTCGTACGCCCGCGCGCCGGTCGAGGACGGGTCATACGCCGTGATCGGCTCGCCGTGGCTCGGCGCCTCCGCCAGGCGCACCGATCGCGGGATCACGGTGCGGAACGTGGCTGGGAAGTGCGTGCGCACCTCCTGCTCCACTTCGCGCGCGAGGTTCGTGCGCGAGTCGTACATCGTGAGCAGCACGCCGCGGATCGCCAGTTGCGGGTTGAGGTTGCGGCGGATCATCTCGACCGTCTTCGAGAGGTGCCCGAGGCCCTCGAGCGCGAAGTACTCGGACTGCACGGGGATGATCACCTCGTCCGCAGCGGCGAGCGCGTTCACGGTGAGCAGGCCAAGCGAGGGCGGGCAGTCCATCAGGATGACGTCGTACTGCGCACGCAGCGGTTCGAGCGCGCGCTTCATCCGGAACTCGCGCGCCATCACGGTCACGAGTTCGACCTCGGCACCCGCGAGCGCTGGCGTCGTGGGCACGAGCCAGAGGTTCGCGGTGCTCGTCGCCTCGATCGAGCGGTCGAGCGGCTCTTCCTCGATCAGCGCGGCGTAGAGTCCGGCCTCGTCGCGTCCCTTGATGCCAAGGGCGCTCGTCGCATTCGCCTGCGGGTCGGCGTCGACGATCAGCACGCGCAGCCCGCGCGCCGCAAGCGATGCACCGAGCGAGACGGTTGTCGTCGTCTTGCCGACGCCGCCCTTCTGATTGGTGACTGCGATGCAGACGCTCATCGAGTGCCGCCAAGGACGCGGGAGGCGGAGGGCGGGAGGACGATCACAGGGCGACTCCCGCTCGGGCGGCGATCTGCGCGAGCGGTGGAAGGGGAGCGGGGCCGAGCGTCTCGACCTCGCAGGCGGCCGCAGCCGCTGCGAGGCGGCCCGCCACCATCACCCCCGCACGCAGGCCGAGTATAAACGCCGCCGCGAACACGTCGCCCGCGCCCGTGCTGTCGACGGACTGCGCCGGGACGGCCTCGATCCGCGACTCGCTGCCGTCAGCGTCGATCACGCGCGCGCCCGCGCTTCCCTCGGTGACAATCACGCGCTCCGCACGCGACGCGAGACGCGTGAGCGCGCCCGGCGACCAGCGTGCAACCTCGTCCTGCGCGAGGCAGATTGTGACGTGCGCCCGCGCGGCCCCGAGCAAGACAGGCGACGGCGCACCGACGACGCGCACGGAGCCGTCGTCCAGCCGCCGTCGCTGCAGCCCCTGCGCGAGGAGGCCGACTCGCACTCCCGGCCAGCGGTCGAGGAACGACGCAACGTCGAGGTCGCCGGGGATCAGCGGACAGAGCAGGATCGTGCGCGGCTCCGGCCAGCCGTCCGGCACATCGCCCGCGCGGATCGGCGAGCGTGGCGCATGTTCGAGCCGTAATCGTCGTTCACCATCAACCCATGCGTGCTCGAAGAGCAGCGGCTCACGGTTCACCTTCGTCAGGACCAGCGGCCGGATCCCGAAGGCCTCGGCGGTCCGGGCGGAATAGAGGACGCCGCCACCGGGCGACTCGCGCACGGGGCTCTCATCCGCAAACCGGTCGAGGGTGAGCGGCCCGGCGATCAGCAGCGGCCCGGCGTCCGCGAATGAGAGGCGTGGTGAGGCGTCGTCAGGCATTCTCAGGTGCCCTCAGCCGTCCTCACCGATCCCGATGTCCGGTGCCTAGTCCGCAGGCAGGATCTCGACCTGGCGGTTCTCGCCCGAGCCCACGCTCTCCGTGCGGACGCCCTCTTCGGATTCCAGCGTCAGGTGGATGATCCGCCGCTCGTGGGCAGGCATCGGCTCCAGTGTGATCACATCGCCGCTGGCGCGAACCTCCTCGGCGATCTCGCGCGCCATGTCGACGAGCATCTGCTCGCGACGGCGGCGGTAGCCCTCGATGTCGAGGCCGAAGACGGGCGCGTTCTCGCGGCGCTGCCCGACGATCGTGTTCATCAGGTACTGGAGGTGGTAGAGCGTCTCGCCCCGTCGCCCGATCAGCAGCCCGAGCTCGTCCGAGGCGACGTCATCCTCGCCGTAGACATCGAACACCTGTGCGATCAGGCCCGCACCGTCACCGGGCGTCTCCGGATCGCGCGCGCTGATCTCGGTGCCCTGGAGGCCGAGCAGATTCAGGACGTCGCGCAGCGTGCCGCCCGCGAGATCGAGGTCGTCCTCGGCGTCCAGTTTCGGCGCGACCGGAAGATCGTCCGGCGCGTCCGGAATCCGCACTTCCTCGTCGGACGGGACGGTGAAGCCCTGGGGACGAGGCTCGCGGGGTTCGCGGAACTCCCGCCCGCCTCGGCCTCCGCCGCCGGGACGGCCGCGATCGCTCCGGCCCGCGGGACGCCCTCGGCCACCGCCCCGGGCGGGAGCGGCGCTGCGCGGACCGCGCTGCCCGTCCTCGCGAGTGGGGGCGGCGCTGCGAAGCGGCGCGACGGCCTGTGCATCAGCGGCCGCCGGCTCGGCGCCCTCGGCTGCCGGAGCCTCATCCTCCCGGCGGCGTCCGCGGCCGCCACGTCGCCCGCGCCGGCGACGACGCGTCGCGCTGTCCTCGTCGCCGGGTGCGGCCTCGCCATCCTCCGCCGGACGCGGGGCGACCTCGTCCCGGTCGTCGTCTTCGTCCTCGTCCTCGTCGTCATCGCGCTGCGGCAACACGTCCGCGGCTTCCGGCTGGCGCCGGCGGGCGGGGGCGGCGCGACGCGGGCCGCGCGAGGGGCCCGAGGTCAGGACGGAGTCGTGGGCGGTGACGCGGACGATCGCGTCCTCCGAGCCGAAACCGAAGCGGCCGGCCTTACCCTCGGTGACGACGTCGATTTCGACTTGATCCCGCCGCAGGCCGAGTTGGGCCAGCGCCTTCCCCACCGCTTCGTCGACCGTCTTTCCGCTTGTTTCCGCTACTCGCATCGGTGTTCCTCGTTTCGGACGTGTCGCCAGCGGCGACCGGACGGTTGGCGCGAGCCCGGACGTGCGCCGGGGGTGCAGCTCGCATGCCGATGCGAGCCCGCACGGCGTTCGGCACGAGCGACCCCCAGGTGAAGTCACCCGGGCCCACGAATACCCACTGCAAGACGATGCCGATGACGGTGCTGGCGAACCAGTAGATGCCCACACCGGCCGGCGAGAACAGGACGAACCAGGAGAATACCGCCGGCATCATCCACTGCATCATCGTGGCCGTCTGGCGCTGCTGTTCGCTCGACTGCGCCGCCGTGGCGGGGGTGCGCGAGGCGGAGATGCGCTGCTGGAGCCACATCGCGCAGAAGACGACGACGAGGAGCGGGATGCCACCGTTCGCGCCGAGGTCCATCCAGAGGAAGGACCGCGACAGCGGGATCTGGTTCTGGATGAAGGGGACGTCGTACAGGCGCGCGGACAGATCCAGGATGCTCTCGGGCGAGCCGCCCAGCGTGACCCGGATTACCTGGTACAGCGCGATGAAGAGCGGGAACTGGATCAACTGTCCGCTGAGGCAGCCCAGCGGGTTCACGCCGGCTTCCTTGTAGAGACGCATGGTCTCTTCCTGCCGGCGTCGAGGGTCGCTGTACTTCTTCTGGATCTCCTGCATCTGCGGCTGGATCGCCTGGAGCGACTTCATCGAGTGCAGCATGCGCAGCGTGAACGGGAAGAGCAGCACGCGCGAGATCACGGTGAAGACGAGGATCGCGAGCCCGTAGGAGGAGAAGCAGATGGCGGTCAACGCCACCATGACATTGATCAGTGGCGTCTCGAGGAAGGTCTGCCAGACGTATCCGATCGGCATCGTTCCCCCTACTGCGCCGCGGCGCTGATCGTCTGGGTGGCGCCGGAGGCGGCGTCCACGCGGATCAACGCGTGCTTCGTCGTGGCGAGGAAGACGGAACTGCCCGCCGCGAGCGGGCTGGCGTCCAGCCGCACGTCCGGGATCTCGCTCCGCCAGTTCTGCTTGCCCGTCGCCGGGTCGAGGCCGAGGACGACGCCGCGGCGCGCGACCACTACGAGCGTCCCGTCCACCAGCACCGGGGTCGCGCGGAACTCCGGCTTTGTGCCGTCCAGCGTGAACTGCCAGCGCTGCTGCCCGTCCAGGGTGAGCGCGTAGACGCTGCCGCCCATGGTGCCGGCGTAGATCGTGTCCCCGGCGACCAGCGGCGCGCCGGTAACCCAGCCATCCGCCTTGAACTCCCAGCGCAAGCCACCACCCGCGGCATCGAGCGCGTGGAGCGACCCATCCAGGGAGCCGACGAGGACGTTCGGCCCGGCCGGCACCACCTCCGCCACCGACGCGCCGACATCGCCGCGGGACCAGGCGGCTTTTCCGTCCGCGAGGCGCATGGCATAAACCGTCTTCTGGTCGAAGTTGGAGATGATCAAATTCTCACCGGAGAGCAGCGGAGCCCCCCAGATCCGGCCGGCCTCCACGCGGTACCGCGTGGCGATAGCACCGTCGTCGGCGTTCACGACGACGATGTCGCCCGCTTCTGTGGCGACGTAGAGACGGCCGCCGTTCAGGACGGGTGTCGCGACGACGTTCTCACCCAGTTCGACCGTCCACGGGGACGAGATTTCACTTCCCTGCCCGCGGTCGATGCGCACCAGGTGGCCTTCGTAGGAGACGAGGTAGATCCGGTCGCGGTCGAAGATCGGCGCGGCGTAGAAGGTGCCCTTCACGGGGCGTGACGTGCGCTTCGACGCCTTCTCGGCCTTCACGGAGTCGGGAAAGTGCCACCGCTCCGACCCGGAGGCCGGGTCGAGTGCGCGCACCTCGCCGGGCTTCACCTGGACGAGGATGCTCCCGTCCGGCATGCGGGCCGGCGCCGCCCAGCCCGCAGCGGCGGCAATGCCGCCACAGCCGCTCAGCAGCAACGCCGACAGGACGGCGACCCCAACGAGGCGAGACAGGCGGATCCGGGCATTTGCCACCCGATTCTGTCCACAAGACAAGCCTTCGACACCCCCGTTGTGGACGGCGTTGTGGATATGTTTCACGTGAAACACGCGTCCGATAGCTGGGATCAGGCGGGCGATTCGAGGTCTGATCACGGTCGCTTCCCATTTGGGCGGGGCGGTATCGGGTCGAATCCGGAGCCGCCGCCGGGCCGGCATCGAATCAGCCGCCGGGCGGCAAGCGAGATACCGCGAGGAAGCCCGTACAATTCGATCGCGTCGGCCGCGTAATGAGAACACGAAGGAGCGAAGCGGCACCGGGTGCCCAGATTCGGCGAGACTGCCCGCTGGTACCAGGAAATCAGGGCGAGCGCCGCGCGCTGGCCGAGGCTGAGCCTCTCACTGTGGCCGGTCACGTGATGATTAGCAGCCATTCTGGCGTCCTGTGGCTGCATCGGGTGAATTCCCGGGGGGTTCTAATCTGATCGCTCTGGCTTGCTCGCCGGTGCGCTTCAACGCGGCCGTCAGCGCCTGGAAGCTCGCCAGCGCCGCAGGGGGCTGGGCGAGGACGACGACGTCCACGCCATCAACCCACGAGAGCCCTCGGACGATCATGCGCAGCCGCCGCTTCACCTGATTGCGCACCACGGCGCCGCCGAGCCGTTTCCCGACCGAGAATCCGATCCGCGTCCCCGGCGCGCCCGACCGGCGCACGACCAAGTGGAGCAGCGGGTGACGCGCTCGGCGACCCTCACGCATGACGAGGGCGAAGTCCGAACGGCGGCGCAGAGTGTCCGGGGGCATCGACGGTGGCCTTCGGCCAGCCTGGCCGGCAGTGTCGCCGGGATCCCGCATCGGGTTTCTGAGTCGCCGCGAGGCTTCGCTAGCAGGCCCGGGCGTACGCCCGGGCTTCGATGGTGGGAATTAGACCGACAGCCGCTTGCGGCCGTGGGCGCGCCGGCGCGCGATCACGTTTCGCCCGTCGGACGTAGCCATGCGAGCCCGGAAACCGAGCTTGCGCTGACGGGAGAGACGTTTCGGTTGCCAAGTACGCTTCACAGCGTTGCTCCAGATCGTCGTCCAATTGCCCTCGTCAAGTTGGGCCTAGGAAGTATAGGGACGGCTGAAGCGCTGGGGCAATTCGGACGGCACGGGCACGCGAAACTCGCGTGATCGCAGCGGCGCGCGCGGCTAGACTCGCGCTTGCACGACGCGGCGAACGGCTCGCGCGCGTAGACGGAGGGTTCCGATGCGGATCGCGAGGATGGCGGCGCGGATCTCGGCCCTAGCCACGGGCGCTCTGGCGGCGGCCTCACCGCTGATCGCGGCGGCTGCGGAGCCCGCGCAGGCAGCAGGGGAGCGGACTCTCACGTTACCCGGAGACGGAATCACGATCGGCTTCGCGACGGTCGGCGCATTGCTCGCGGTATTCCTCGTGGCGACGCTCGGCTACCTCTACCGGCGAGAACGCAACCTCGACTGGGAGTTCCAGAAGCCGGATGCGCCGCATCACTAGACCGCACTCGCCGGCAGCGCGCCTCCACGATGCCTGGCGGCGCGCGCCCACCACGACCATCTCGATCGCCGTGAGCGCCCTCCTTCTGGCCGGCGCGATCGGCCGCTTCGGACCAGCGGGTCCGGCCACGACGAATACTCCCGCACCGGCGGCCGGGCCGGCCGATTACACGGTGGTCGCGAAGACGTTGTACAAGAATGGCCAGAACTTCGGCAAGTCTGGCTACTACGTGACAATCATCCTCGATGGCAAGGAACGCGAACGCCCGGCGAGCGCCGCCTGTTACGCCGCGGCCCGGGTAGACGCGTTGCTCGCCGAGCATTGCCGGTGACCTTCCGCGGCGCATGACGCCGCTTCCGGCGACCTCCAGATGCATTGGCCCCCACGAGGGCGCTGCCTATACTGATCCGACGGCACGCCGCTGTAGCTCAGTGGCAGAGCAGCTGTTTCGTAAACAGCAGGTCGTGGGTTCGAGTCCCACCGGCGGCTCCACCCGACCGCCAGACGCTTCGCGTGCCGCCGATCCCCTTCCGTGAAGCGCACTCGGAGTCCTGATGAGCAAGTTCCGCCAACTGATCCGCGAGACCGGCAAGGCCCCCGCGGGCTTCGGGTTTGCGCCGCTCTCGCGGTCCGCGAAGGCCCGCCAGATCCTCGTGCTGGCCGAAGCGGCCAGCGCGGACGCGGCAAAGACGGCAGCCGAGGCGGGTGTGGACGGGGTGGTGTTCACGGGCGCGTCGGCGGACCTTCGTGCGGTCGCCTCCGCGGCGGGGAAGCCGACGGCGGTGTGGCTGCTCGACGCCGACCGCACCAGCGTGCAGGCCGCGCGCGAGGCCGGGGCGGACTTCTTCGTCTTCGACGACGGACGGGCGCACGCCTCGAGCATGACGGTGGATGAGATCGGCCGCGTGCTGGTGCTGGGCGCCGACCACGACGAGCAGCGCCTGCGCGCGATCGCCGGCATCGACCTGGACGCCATCCTCGTGACGGGCGACCCCGAGGCGCTGACGGTGCGGGACCTGCTCGCACTGCGTCGCGTCGCGAGTTTTGCGGGCGCGCCGCTGCTCGTCGCGTCGGTGGAGACGCCTTCGGCCGCCGCGCTCGAGGGCTGGCGTGACGCAGGCGCAGCGGCGGTGCTCGTGCGGGGGGATGCGTCGGTGCTGCGCACCGTCGTGGAGGCGTCGGAAGCAGTCCCTGCCCGCCGGAAGCGGAGGGACGAAGGCGTGATCCCGCTGCTCAGCCCGCGGACGGCCGCACCCACCGAACACGACCATGAGCACGAAGACGACGATCTGTAGCCACTCTCGCAGTAGCGATCCTTGCGAGGATCCCGGCAAACGTCTGGCTCCCCTCCAGATTCAGACTTGAGCGCATTGTGACGCCCCTCACACGCACGCACGGAGAAAGACCGACCGAGTACCCTTGTGTCGCACGCAGCGACCGTTACATTGCTGCCGTGGCCTGCGCCACGAGCGCGTTCGATGGCCGCGGAGGTTGGCACGCATGACGGCAGAGCCCGCGGGCGCGACACCGAAGCCGCAGCGTTATCAGATCGGCGAGGTCGCCGAGCGCACCGGCGTGACGCAGCGCACCCTTCGCTTTTATGAGGAGAAGGGCCTTCTCGACCCGCCCGAGCGGATGGAGGGCGGCTTCCGGCTGTACTCCGAGGATGACATCAACCGCGTCACCTACATCCGCCGGCTGCAGGAATTGCTTGGCTTCACCCTCTCCGAGATCAAGGAGATGGTGGACGCCGAAGAGGAAATGCAGCAGATCGCGGCGACGCGCCGGCCCGACCTCGCGCTCTCCGAACGCGTCGAGCGCGTGTCCACCCTAGTCGCGGCGCTGTCCCGTCAGCTCGAGGTGATCGAGCACAAGGTGACGCATCTCTCGGCGATGAAGGAAGAATTGAGCGCGAAGATGACGCGCATGCAGGCGCGCCGCGAGGAACTGCTCCGTCAGATCGCCGACGAACGGCGCAAGACCAAGGCCTGAGGCCACATCGGACACAAGATCGAAACGGGCTGCCGATGGCAGCCCGTTTTCGCGTTGTTCGGCGCGTGCCGCTACAGGTCGCGGCGGCGGAAGACCCAGAACGACGTCATCACGGCCGCGGCCGTGAGCCCCGTGAACACCATGGAGACCCGGGCCAGTTCCCACCAGTTGGTGTCGCCTCGGAAGGTCGCAGGCAGCCGGACCACCACCGCGGTAGCGCTCATCCAGGTGAGGCCGAGGAACTGGAGGAAGGCCCCCGAGAGCGTGACTCCGAGGAAGAGGATGAGCGTGGAGAGCAGCACGTTCGAAAGCATCGTAGAGAGCGTGATGCCGATCGCACCAAGGAACAGTAGGAGCAGCAGCACGATCATGAGGCCGACGAGGATCCCCGCCCAGGAGGTATCCGGCTCGGCGTAGCGGTCGATCAGATAGACGAACGGGATCAGCGTGGCCACCGTCACGGCGGCGGCAAAACCAAGCCGCGAGGCGATCTTCGCGCTGATGTACTCGGTGCGCGTGACCGAGCGCGAGAGGATGCCGTCCGCCAGGACACCCGACTCGCCGCTTACGGCGCCGGTGCCGAGGACGGCGATCGCGAGGCCGGAGATCGGGATCAGGACCGCCCTGACGTAGGCGCTCAGCGTCTCCGAGGCGAGCTCATTCTCGTTCGCCGCGACGACGACGAGGAAGAGCGCCGGGACGACGAGGAGGGGAATCCAGATCCGCGTGATCCACGAGCGGAAGAGGAGGCCGAGGTCATACCGAAGGATGGCCAGGAACGCCTGCATCGATCTCCTCATTCCCCCGACCCGCGTCGCGGAGATCCTGTGTGGCTGCCCACGCGGCGGCGCGCAGGAAGCCGCGCGTGCGGTCTTCCTCCAGCCGGCGCAGGAAGGCCTCTTCGATTTCGTCCGAGCCGGTGTCTACGCGGAGCAGTTCCACGCCGGTGCGGTCGATCAGTTGCAGCACGCGCGTGAGGTAGACCGTGAGTGCCTCGGTGCCGAGGAAGGTGATGCGGAACTCCGCCCCCACGCGCTCGTAGCGCACCGACCCGATGTCATCCAGGCTGTGGAGCTGTTGCTCGAACGCGGAGGTGTTGCCCTCGATCTCCACGGAGATCGTGCCCTGGCGGGCGAGGCGGCGCATCTCCGACATCGGGCCGGAGTAGATCATCCGGCCCTGCGAGATGATGCCGACGTCCGTGCAGACCCGCTCGACGTCCGTGAGGATGTGCGTGGCGATGATGATCGTCCGGTCGCGTCCGGAGAGTTCACGGATCAACTCGATGGTCTGCTTGCGGCCCGCCGGGTCGAGGCCCGAGGTCGGCTCGTCCAGGATGAGCAGTTCGGGGTCGTTCATCAGCGAGGCGGCGATGCCGAGGCGGGTGAGCATGCCGGTGGAGAAGCCCTCGATCTTCTGAGACGCCGCCTGCGTCAGGTCGACGGCCTGGAGCAGGCGGGCCATCTGGACGCGGGCGCGCTGGGTGGGCATGCCGAGGATGCGACTGACGAACTCCAGGAAGGCGATCGAGGTCATGTGCTTCGGGAACGCCGGGTTCGTCGGCAGGAAGCCGATGCGGCGACGGAGGTCGGCCCGCTCGGGGGTCATCTGCTCGCCGAGGACCTGTACCTCGCCGGCCGACTCGCGCTGGAGGCCGAGCAGGATGCGGAACGTCGTGGACTTACCAGCGCCGTTGGGGCCGACGAGCCCGAAGACCATCCCCTTCTCCACGCGCAGGTTGAGCGCGTTCAGGGCGATGTACTTGTCGTGGTAGATCTTCGTCAGGTCGGTCGTGTGGACGACATACATGGGTGGGCCTCGCAGAGATGCCCTCGCCGGGAGCGAGCAAACCAGCAGTCGAGCCGCCGGGACGTCAGGCGCTGGAAGATCGCGGCAGCCAAGCCACCGGCGTCGCGAGGTCCAACCCGGGAAGCATACGACGGCCGGCGGGCCACCGGAACCCCGCGCCAGATTTGACCCGGGCCGGGCGCGTGGCCTGAGGGGCCTATCCGACGTGGGGCGGAGGCGCGCCGAACACTTCGATAAAGCGGTAACCAACGTTCCGAACAGTGTCGATGTACTGCTCGTGGCGCTCGATCTTGGCGCGGATCCGGCGGACATGGACGTCGACTGTCCTCGACCCGCCGTAGTAGTCGTAGCCCCAGACCTGGTTGAGCAGCACCTCACGGGTGAACGGCTTGCCGGGGTTAGACGCGAGGAAGCGCAGGAGTTCGTACTCCTTGTAAGTCAGGTCGACGACCTCGTTGTCCACGGTGACCTTGTACCGCTCGAGGTCGATGACGAGCGCGCCGTGGCGGATCATCGAGCCGTCGGTGGCGCCGGTGCGCGCCCAGATCAGCCTGGACAGGCGCACGCGCAGTTCGGCGTCGTCGACGGGCGAGAGCACGAAGTCGTCCACCTGTGTGCCGGGGCCGAGGAGCGGGAGCTGGCTCGGGGTCGCGATCGCGATCACCGAGGTGCTCTCGGCAAGGGCCTCGTCGCGAAGCAGGGCGGCGATGCCGCCGCCGGTGAGGCCGATCGAGAGGTCGAGGACGACGACGGCGGGGCGCCAGTCGCGGACGGCGATCAGGGCGCCCTCGGGCGTGGGCTCGGCGCGCACCACGCGGCCGTCCGGCCGCGCCGCGGCCTCCACGGCGCGCAGATGCTCGCCGTCGCGCGAGAGCACCAGTATCCGTTGCATCACCGGAGTGTATGGGCGAGATGTTACGTATACGAGTCTGTAGTACGCGGGACTCGTGAGGGCGGCCCCAGCACGGG
>SCTU01000256.1 GCA_004297315.1 Dehalococcoidia bacterium
GTGCCGTCCTCGCCCAGCGTGCCGAGCGACGCCGAGGGCAGCATGCCCATCGAGCCGGTCAGCATCGAGGCCTCGTCGGTGATGATGTCGCCGAACATGTTGTCCGCGATCACGACGTCGAAGTCGCGCGGGCGGCGGATCAGGTGCATCGTCATCGCGTCCGCGAGCACGTGCTCCAGCTTCACGTCCGGGTAGTCCTTCGCCACCTCGCTCACGACCTCGCGCCAGAGGCGGGACGACGCCATCACGTTCGCCTTGTCGAGGCTCGTCAGCTTCTTCTTCCGCTCGCGCGCCGTGCGAAAGCCGAGGTGGGCCATCCGCGCGATCTCGTCCTCGTTGTAGTAGTTCGTGTCCACCGCCTCGCGCCGGCCGTTCACGACGCGGCGCTCCTGTGGCTTACCGAAGTAGAGCCCGCTCGTCAGTTCGCGGATCACGAGGATGTCGACGCCCTCAATGATCTCGGGCTTGAGCGTCGAGGCGTGCAGCAGCGCCGGGATTGCAACGACCGGGCGGAGGTTGGCCCACAACTGGAGGCCGGAGCGCAGCGCGAGCAGCCCCTGCTCCGGACGCACGTCGGCGAGCGGGTTGTCCCACTTCGGTCCGCCGACCGCGCCGAACAGCACCGCGTCCGAGGCCTTCGCGCGCTCCAGCGTCTCCGGCCGGATCGCGACCCCGTGCGCGTCGATACTCGCGCCGCCCACGATGTCGTGCGTGAACTTGAAGACGTGCTCGAACTTCTGGCCGACGGCCTCCAGCACTCGCACGCCCTCGGCGGCGACCTCCGGGCCGATGCCGTCACCGGGGAGGACGAGGATCTCGAAGGTCGCCATGCGGTTGCTCGCTTTCCTGCGTGTCGAGGGCGAGCGCGAGTGTATCGCGCGGCCTCGCTGGGGTCAGACTGCGATCAGGGCCGGGCCGCTACCGCCTCGCCGCCGCCGCAGCCCGCGCCACGAGGCGGCGCACGCCGTCCGCGCGTTCCTCGGGGCCGACGCCCTCCGCGCCGTAGACCACCATGAAGATCGCCTGCACCTCGATGTAGTAGCGCACGCGCCGCTCGACGTCGTCGTCGAGGACGCCTTCGTAGTGCGCCCACACGCGCTCGAGGTCACGCCAGGTGAAGTAGTTGAGCAACCCGGCAAAGTCGAGGGCGGGGTCGGCGAACATGAGGTCGCCGAAGTCGATCACCCCGGAGAGCCGCCGCTTCCGGTCCAGCAGGAGGTGCACGCCGCTGATGTCGGCATGGATCACCCGTCGCGGCGCCCTCGCCGTGCCGCCGTCCGCGAGGAACGCCTCGGTCTTCGCGTGCAGCCATCGCGCCGTCGTCGCGCCAAGGTGTGGGAGCGACTGCCTGGTGAGCGCCGCGTATGTCGTCGTGCCGAGGTTGACCGACCTGAGGCCAGCCTGCTTCGCGATCGACGGCGGGACAGCGTGCAGCCTCGAGAGGAACCCCCCGATGTCGCCCGCCAGCGCCTCGCGCGCCCTACCGCGAGGCGCGCCAAGACGGTCGAGCGACGTGCCAGGGATGTAGCGGTGGGCGACGCCGAGGATGCGGCCCTGACTGTCTCGGAGAAGCGTCGAGTCGCGCGGCACTCCCGTGCCGAAGTCGTAGTTGTGCGTCAGCGCGAAGAAGCGGACCTCGCGTTTGGCGTCGTTGACGCGGTCGCGGCCCCACGCGCCGTCGGTGCGCCTGAGCAGCCGGACGGCCCAGTCGCCGCGGAGCGAAGGGATGCGCCAGCCCTCGTACACATAGCCAGCGCCGAGGCGCACCGCCGACGCCGGCCGCGCCGCCCTGTCCAGGCGGCGGATCGCGGCTGCAGCGGCGACGGGGAGGGGTCTACCCGATCTTGAGGGTGTCCGTGAAGGCACGCGAGGTGTCCGGCTTGAGCGACGGCCGGCCTTCCTCGAACTTCTTGATGTCGTCGGCGTGCTGGAGCGTCAGGCCGATGTCGTCGAGGCCGTTCAGCGTGCGGTGCTTCACGAACGGGTCGATGTCGAAGTGGCGCGACCAGTTCGTGCCCTCGACCGAGACGGTCTGCGCCGCGACGTCGATCACGATGTTGCCGCCGGGGAGTTCCTCGGCGCGCGACATGAGGTAGTCGACGTCCTCCTGCGACAGCTCGATCGTGAGCAGGCCGACCTTCGAGCAGTTGTTGCGGAAGATGTCCGCGAACGACGGCGCGATCACCGCGATGATCCCCATGTCCTCGAGGCCCCACACCGCGTGTTCGCGGGAGGAGCCGCAGCCGAAGTTCTGCTGGGCGATCATGATCGGCGCACCGGCATAGGCCGGGTTGTTCGTCACGAACGAGGGGTCCTTCTTCCAGTCGAAGAAGGCGAACGGCCCGTACCCGGAGCGCTCAATGCGCTTCAGGAACTGCTTCGGCATGATCTGGTCGGTGTCCACGTCCGCGCGGTTCAGCGGGATCGCGTTGCCCTTGACGGTCTTGATCGCGCGCATCTACTTGTACTCCCGGATGTCCACGAAGTGACCCTCGACGGCGGCGGCTGCCGCCATCTCCGGGCTGACGAGGTGGGTGCGGCCGCCCGCCCCCTGGCGTCCCTCGAAGTTGCGGTTGCTGGTGCTGGCCGCGCGCTCGCCCGGCAGCAGGATGTCCGGGTTCATGCCGAGGCACATCGAGCAGCCCGGTTCGCGCCACTCGAACCCGGCGTCCTTAAACACCTGGTCGAGGCCTTCCTTCTCAGCTTGCTGCTTCACCAGCCCCGACCCGGGGACCACCATCGCGCGCACGGTGCTCGCGACATGCTTGCCCTTCACGACGTTGGCCGCCGCCCGCAAGTCTTCGATGCGCCCGTTGGTGCAGGATCCGATGAACACGCGGTCGATGGAGACGTCCGTGATCGGCGTCCCCGCCTGCAGGTCCATATAGACCAGTGCGCGCTCGGCCGTCTCCTTCGCCGCGACGGAGACCGCGTCCTCGGGCTTCGGGATCGAAGCGGTGACCGGCACGCTCTGCGCCGGCGTCGTCCCCCAGGTCACAAAGGGGGCGATCTCCTCGCCCTTCAACGTGACGTAGGTGTCGAACTTCGCGCCCTCGTCGGTGACGAGTGCGTTCCAGGCCTCGACGGCCTTGTCCCACTCCTCGCCCTGCGGCGCGTACGGGCGGCCCTTCAAGTACTCGATGGTCTTCTCGTCGGGGGCAACGAGGCCAGCGCGCGCGCCGCCCTCGATCGTCATGTTGCAGACGGTCATCCGGCCCTCGACTGAGAGGTCGCGGATCACGTCGCCGCGGTACTCGATGACGTGGCCCACGCCGCCGTCCACCCCGATCTTGTTGATGATCGCGAGCACGACATCCTTGGCCGTGACGCCGGGCCCGAGCTTGCCGGTCACTTCGACCGACATCGTCTTCGGCGGCATCTGCGGCAGCGTCTGTGTGGCGAGCACATGCTCGACCTCGGAGGTGCCGATGCCGAACGCGAGCGCCCCGAGCGCGCCGTGCGTGGAGGTGTGCGAGTCGCCACAGACGATCGTCATGCCGGGCTGGGTCAGCCCTTCCTCCGGCGAGATGATGTGCACGATGCCGGAGCGGAGGTCGAAGATGTCCCACAGCGGGACGTTGAAGTCCTTCGCGTTCTGGCGCAGCGTCTCGATCTGCTGTGCCGAGAGCGGGTCCGGGTTCGGCAGACGGCGGTCGGTCGTCGGCACGTTGTGGTCGACCGTCGCCAGCGTGAGGTCAGGGCGGCGCACCGTCCGGTTGCTGAGCCGCAGCCCCTCAAAGGCCTGCGGGCTCGTCACCTCGTGCACGAGGTGGAGGTCGATGTAGAGCAGGTCAGGCTCACCCGTGCTCTGACGGACGACGTGCTGCTCCCAGATCTTCTCGATGATCGTCTTCGGCACTCGGCTCTCCCCCTACTGCCCGACGCGCGCCGCGGCGTGCTGCTCCGCGGCGATCGAACGGTTGAGCGCGTGCAGGTAGGCACGCGCGCTGGCGACCAGGATGTCGTTGTCGGCGGCGCGGCCCTGGTAGGTTACGTCCTTCGCCTCGATGCGGATCGTGACCTCCCCCTGCGCGTCGATGCCCTCGGTCACCGACTTCACAGAAAACTCCGTGAGCACGTTCTCGGCGCCGGTGACCCGGTTGATGGCGCGGTAGACCGCGTCCACCGGCCCGCTGCCGATGGCGGCGTCCTCGTGCACGTTCCCGGTGGCGTCCACCAACCGCACCGTCGCCGTCGGGCTGCCGCGGTCCGAGGTGCTCACCTGCAGCAGGTCGAGCTTCCAGGTGTCCTCGATCTTCGACTGCGTCTGCTCGGCGACGATCGCCATCAGGTCGCGGTCGTCCACCTCGTCGCGCACGTCCGCGACGTCCTTGAACGCGGCAAAGATCCGCACGAACTCCTCGTCGGTCGGCGTGAAGCCGAGGTCGGCCAGCCGCGAGCGCACCGCGTGCGTGCCCGAGACCTTCGTCAGGATGATCGAGTTCCCCGCGGGGATGCCGATCTCCCTCGGGTCCATGATCTCATACGTCTCGCGCATCTTCAGGACGCCGTCCTGGTGGATGCCGGAAGAGTGCCGGAACGCGTTCTTGCCGACGATCGCCTTGTGCGGCTGGATCATCATCCCGGAATACCGCTCGACCATCTTCGAGGCGACGTAGAACTCACGCGTGTTGACGTCCGTGTGGACCTTCATGAAGTCGGGTCGGGTCTTGATCGCCATCACGACTTCCTCGAGCGAGGCGTTCCCCGCCCGCTCGCCGATGCCGTTGATCGTGCCCTCGACCTGCCGCGCGCCGCCGAGGATGCCCGCCAGCGAGTTCGCCGTCGCCATGCCCAGGTCGTTCTGACAGTGGACGGAGAGCCGGACCTTGTGGATGTCCGGCACGTTCTTCATGATCGAGCGGATCAGGTCCTCGAACTCCTCCGGGATCGCGTACCCGACGGTGTCCGGGATGTTGATCGTGGTCGCGCCTTCCTCGATCGCCGCCTGCACGATCTGGTAGACGAAGTCGCGGTTCGAGCGCGTCGCGTCCATCGGCGAGAACTCGACGTCCGAGACGTACCCCTTGGCGCGCGACACGCCGTAGCGCGCCAGTTCGATGATGTCCTCGCGGTTCTTCTTCAACTGGTGCGCGAGGTGGATATCGCTGCTCGACAGGAAGACATGGATGCGCGCGCTCTCGGCACCCTTCACGGCCTGGTAGGCGGTGTCGATGTCGTCGCCCACGGCGCGGGCGAGGCCGGCGATCACCGGGCCGCGCACCGCCTGCGTGATCCGTGCGATCGCCTCGCGGTCACCGGGGGAGGTTGACGGGAAGCCGGCCTCGATGATGTCGACGTTCAACTTCGCCAGCTGGCGGGCGATCTCCACCTTCTCGTCGATGGTGAACGAGATGCCGGCGGACTGCTCGCCGTCGCGCAGCGTGGTGTCAAAGATGTAGACCTTGTCGGATTCGCTTGCCATGTCAGTTCGCTCCTGCTTGCCCGCGATGCCGGGCCGTGTGACCTCGATGTTGGCCGGGCGCCCTCCCTGCCGCCCGACGCGGGGCGGCCGAGGGCCGGGTAAGCAGCAGGAGCCCGCCGAGTAGCGCGGCCGGCAACATGACGGGCGACCGGTCCGCACCGGTCGCCTCGATCGCCCCTCGCGACGCGCACGCCTGGGCCGCCCGTACTGCTACGGGCGCGACCACCGAGGCGGCAGCGTGCGGGCGTGCGGTCATCGTCGGGCTACTTCTTCCCCTCGTTCAGCCAGCCCATCATCTTGCGCACCTCGCCGCCGACGTGCTCGATCATGTGCTCGGCCCCGCGGCGGCGCAGCGCGCGGAAGTGCGGCTGGCCGGCCTGGTTTTCGAGGATCCACTCGCGGGCGAATTGGCCGCTCTGGATCTCGTCGAGGATCTTCCGCATCTCCGCCTTCTGCGCGGGCGGCGAGACGCGCGGTCCGCGCGTGTAGTCGCCGTACTCGGCCGTGTCGGAGATCGAGTCGCGCATCTTCGCCATGCCGCCCTCGTACATGAGGTCGACGATCAGCTTCACCTCGTGGAACGTCTCGAAGTACGCGGACTCCGGCTGGTAGCCGGCCTCGACCAGCGTCTCGAAGGCGTTCAGGATCATCGCCGTCAGGCCGCCGCAGAGGATCGCCTGCTCGCCGAAGAGGTCGGTCTCCGTCTCCTCGAGGAACGTCGTCATCAGGATCCCCGAGCGCGCGGAGCCGATGCCCTTGCCGTACGCCAGCGCCGTCTGCAGCGCCGTCTCGCTCGCGTCCTGGTGCACCGCGACCAGGCTCGGCACGCCGCCGCCCTCGGTGTAGACGCGGCGCACGAGGTGTCCCGGGCCCTTCGGCGCGATCATCGACACGTCGACGCCCTGGGGCGCCTGGATGCGGCCGAAGTGGATGTTGAAGCCGTGCGCAAACATCAGCGTCTTGCCGGCGGTCAGGTACGGCTCAATGTGGTCGTCGTAGACCTGCTTCTGCACCTGGTCGGGGACGAGGATCATGATGATGTCGCTGTCACGCGAGACATCGTCGACCGTGCCGACCTTCAGGCCGGACGCCTGCACCGCGCTCCACGACTTCGAGCCGGGGTAGAGGCCGACCGCGACCTCCACGCCCGAGTCGTGCAGGTTCAGCGCGTGGGCGTGGCCCTGTGAGCCGAACCCGATGACCCCGACCTTCTTCCCTTTCAACAGGGACAGGTCAGTGTCGGAGTCATAGAAAATCTTGGCCACGGTCAATCCCCCTCAGTACCTGTTCCTGCTCGCGACGGCGCCTGCGCGTCCGCCCCCAACGATGCTGGACTCGCTACTTGCTCACGAAGGGCAGGTCACCTTCCGGCAGACGGCCGGACTCGTGGTGGAACCGCTTCGATTCCTCTGCCTCGTGCTCATGGATGGCCGTCGTCTTCGCGCCGCGCGCGAGGGCGATCCGGCCGGTGCGCACCATCTCGCGGATGCCGTACGGCCGCAAGTTCTCAATCAGCGCGTCCAGCGTGCTCGCCGCCGCGGTCAACTGGACCACCAGCGTCGTCGTCGAGACGTCCACGACCTGGGCCCGGAAGATCTCGACGACGTCGAGGATCTCCCGCCGCTGGTCCGGGCGCGCCGCGACCTTGATCAGCGCCAGTTCACGGATGACCGCCTCGTCGTCGCTCAGCGTCTCGACCGTCAGGACGTCGATCAGCTTGTCGAGTTGCTTCCCCACCTGGTCGCCGACCCATTCCGGGCCGTCCACCACGATGGTCATCCGGGAGATCCCCTCCTCTTCCGTCGTCCCGACGGCGAGGCTGTCGATGTTGAAGCCGCGACGCCGGAACAGCGAGGCGACCCGGTTCAGGACGCCGGGGCGGTCTTCCACCAGGGCGGCGACGGTGTGTTTCATCTTCGGCTCCTCTGCCCGCGCTCCGGCGGCTGGCTAGCGGGCGACGCCCTCGGGCGCCTCGATGGTCTCGCTCAGGGCGGCGCCGGCCGGCACCATCGGCCAGACGTTGCCTTCCGCCTGCACCTGGAAGTCGAGGATGACCGGGCCGGGGTAGGCGGCGGCCTCGCGGATCGCGTCGTCCACCTGCGACTGGTCGGTGACGCGGATGCCCTTGATCCCGTAAGCGTCCGCGAGCTTCAGGAAGTCCGGCTGCGACATCGCCACCGAGACGTAGTTGTTCGCGTAGAACAACTCCTGCCACTGGCGCACCATCCCCAGGAAGCCGTTGTTCATGATCGCCATCTTCACGGGGATCTGTTCGTCCACCATCGTGGCGATCTCCTGGAAGGTCATCTGGAAGCCGCCGTCGCCGCAGATCGTCCACACCTGGCGGTCGGGGCAGGCGACCGCCGCGCCCATCGCCGCCGGCACCTCGAACCCCATCGTCCCGAGGCCGCCCGAGGTGATGAACTGCCGCGGCCGGCCGATGTTCATGAACTGCGCCGCCCACATCTGGTGCTGGCCGACACCCGTCGTGAAGACCGCCTCGCGTCCGGCGAACTCGGCGATCTTCGAGACGACGTACTGCGTCGTCAGTTCGTCCCCCGGCGGCACCGACATCGAGGCGCGGTGGCCGTCGCGGATATCGTTGATCCAGCGCAGCCACTCGACGTGCGAGTGGCGGTCGATGGCGTTCGTGAGTTGCCTCAGCACGTGCTTCACGTCGCCGATCACGGGCAGCGTCGTCGGCAGGTTCTTGCCGTGCTCGGCCGGGTCGATGTCGACATGGACGATCTGGGCCGTCGGGTTCATGTCCTGGAACCGGCCCAGCGCGCGGTCATCCATCCGCATGCCGAGCCCGATGATCACGTCAGCGTTGCTGGCTGCATGGTTGGCCCAGTAGGAGCCGTGCATCCCCATCATCCCGTATGCGAGGACGTGCTCCGGCGGGATCGAGCCCAGCCCCAACAGCGTGTTCAGGATCGGGATGCCGCCGCGCTCCGCGAACGTGCGCAGCTCCTCGGTCGCGTCCCCCAGCAGGATGCCGTGCCCCGCGAAGATGATCGGGCGCTCTGCGTTGTTGATGATCGCCGCGGCGCGCTGCACGTCCGCCACCGAGGCCTCGC
>SCTU01000257.1 GCA_004297315.1 Dehalococcoidia bacterium
GCTCTTCCGATCTCGCCCCTTCGCCTTCCGGTACGCCTCGAACGTGCCGTGGAAGTCGAGGTGGTCCGGCGTCAGGTTCGTGAAGATAGCGGCGTGGAACTCGCACCCGTCCACGCGGTGCTGCTCGAGCCCGTGCGAGGTCGCCTCGACCACGGCGTGTGTGCACCCGGCATCGACCATCTCGGCGAGCAGGCGCTGTACGAAGGGCGCCTCCTGCGAGGTGAGGCGCGTGGGATTCGGGATTGTCACGCCGGCGATCTGGCATTCGATCGTCGTGAGCAGGCCCGCCTTCAGGCCGGCGCCCTCGAGGGCGGCGAGCATGAGGAACGAGGTGGTGGACTTCCCGTCCGTCCCGGTCACGCCGATGACAGTGAGCTTCTTCCCCGGATAGTCCTCGTGCGCCGCGCTGAGCTGCGCCATCGTCGCGCGCGGGTCCGCGACACCCACGACCGGCACGCCGAGGCCACCGACTTCGCCCTCGCGGCCGGCGACGCAGACGAGGGCCGCCGCGCCGCGTTCGACGGCGGCGGACGCGAAGGCGTGACCGTCGGTCCGGTCGCCAGGGATGCAGACGAAGAGATCGCCGGGTTCGACCTGTCGCGAGTCGAAGCGGATGGCCCGCACCGGCGGGAGTGCCTCGCGCGCCTCCGCAGGCACGGTCGGCGGCAATCCGCGCCGCCAGTCGCCACGTGCGAGGCCCGAGGGCGGTTCGGTCATGCGGCGATCCTACCGTGCGACGCCGGATGCGCCTTCGAGACGGTGCTGTATATTTTCCACTGCCTCGAACTACTAGACAGCCGGGCGTTGGACGATGCCCGGATTACCGACTGGGAGCACCATGGCGGTTGCATTGCCCGACGACCTGAAAGCCGCGATCGACTCCTCCCGCGCTGACGGGTTCCCGATCCTCTGGGCCTCCGTCGACGAGTCCGGCCAGCCGACGATCGCGATCTACGGCTCGACCCACGTCCACTCCGACCACGAACTTGCGATCTGGCTCCGCACCGAGGGGCGAGGGTTCCTCTCCCGCACCGGGAAGAACGCGAAGGTCTTCGGCTGGTACCGCAACACGAACACCAACGTCGCCTGCCAGATCGTCGGCGAGGCGCATCGCGTCGACGACCCGGTGGTCCGCGACCGCGTGTTCAACGAATCGCCCGAGGCCGAGCGCAAGATGGACGAGGCGAAGGCCGGCGTCGCCGTGATCGTGGAGATCGTCCGCGTGATCCAGCGTGGCCAGGTCGTCGCCTCCCGCGACTGACTGCCGCCGTCGCGATCGGTCCGCACGAAGAGGTGGAGGTGTCTCGATGGCCGTCGAACTGACCGAGGAATTCAAGACCGCGATCGACAATGCCTTCGCGGACGGCTTCCCGATCATCTGGACGAGCGCCGGCGCCAACGGCCAGCCCAGCCTCAGCTTCTTCGGCACCACCCAGACCTACTCCGAGCACGAGATCGCGATCTGGATGCGCACGACCAACCGCGGCTTCCTCGCCCGCATCGAGGAGAACCCGAAGGTCGCGATGATGTACCGAAACGCGCCCGCACGCCTGACCTTCCAGATCCATGGCGAGGCCCGACGCGTGGACGACCCCGCCGTGAAGAAGCACGTCTACGAAAGCGCGCCGGAGATCGAGCGCAACGCCGACCCAGACCGGCGGGGGACGGCCGTGATCGTCGAGATCACCCGCGTGATCCAGCGGGGGGCCATCGTCATGTCCCGCGAGGGTGACACCGGCCTCGCCGCGGACTAGTCGAGGCGCACGACCGGATCGAGGGTCATGGCCTCGAACCCCTCAAGCAGCTCATGGATGTGGCCGACCCGTGCCCGGAAGCCCTCGTTGGCGCGCCACGCCTCGACGGCCGCGGGGGTCTCCCACGGGCCCACCGAGATGAAGACGTTCCGCTGCTGCTGATCGCGCAGAAGGATCGCCCAAACCGAGCCCGCAACGTCCTTCTTCGACCACGCCGCGAACTCCGACCAGGCTGCGACGAACTCGTCCTCACGCCCCGGCTTGACGGTCCAGCGGCCGTGGGTGAACACCTCGCCTGACATGGTTGTGCCTCCTCGAAGATCACGGACACGTGATCAGGAGTATGAGGCGGGAGGGGAGCATTCGCGTCGAAAGGGGAATGGGCTGTCAGGGGGCCTGTAAGCCGAATTCTGTACCGCGCCTCGTGCCCAGCGAGGAGCGGCGACGGCCATCCATCTACGACGCCAGTTACCCGACGCCTCCAGCAGCCTACCCGGGAGCAGCGCCGGACACGCCCACGCTCCCCTATTTGGCCTTGCTCCGGGTGGGGTTTACCGCGGCCGCCGCGTTACCGCGACGCCGGTGCGCTCTTACCGCACCATTTCAACCTTACCGGGCCGCCCGAAGACGCCCGGCGGTATGTTTCTGTGGCACTGTCCATCGGCTCACGCCGCCCGGCCGTTAGCCGGCACCCTGTCCGGTCGGAGTTCGGACTTTCCTCCCGCCGCCCCAGAGGAGCGGCCGGCGGCCGTCCGGCCCCCTGACGCTGCGATCCTAACTCACGCGCCGCTTGATTTAGGTTTCATCCGTTACGTCTTCTCGCGTCGCTGACTCACCCGCACCCGCCCGTCTCGCACGAGCACCTCTGCGACCGCATCCAGCAGCAGCGCCCGCTTGGCCGGGAAATCGAGGCTGTCCCACTCGTCGACCAGTCGTGCGGCGGCCGCCGCCGGGTCGAGACGGGGTTGCGCGGATTCGGCCTCCGCCTCCAGCCGCACGGCCTCCAGCGACGGCTCCCCCGCCGAACGGACCACATCGCGGTAGGTGAGCTCTCCCGCTGCCCAGCGTTCGAGGGCCCGCGCGACGGTGCGGTCGAGGGCGGCGCGCCGCGCTGCGCTCGTGCGCGCCGAGGGCAGTTTCGGTGCGGCGCGGCCACGGCCGGAGGCCAGCGCGTCGCGCACCGCCTCCTCGAGCACCTCCGTCCGCATCGAGTGGTAGGCACAGCGGCCCTGGTTCGTGGCGGAGGCGCAGCGGTAGTACGTCCGGGCCTCCCCGCCTGGCATCGAACGGCGCGCGCCGAGGAGGCGGGCCCCGCAGTGGCCGCAGCGCGCGAGACCTGCGAGCAGATAGACGTGGCGGTGCTGCTCGGCCGGGGCGGTGCGGCGCCGTGCCATCCGCTCCTGCACCTCCTCGAATTGACCGCGACGGAGGAGGGCCGGGTGGGCGCCCGTGACCACCACGCCGAGCCGGCGGTAGGTGCCCGTGTACGCCGGGTTGCGCAGCACCGCGCGCACGGAGCCGGCGTTCCACGGCTTGCCGAGGCGCGTCAGGATGCCGTCCTCGTTCAGCAGACGCGCGATCCGCCGCACCCCCTCATGCCCGTCCAGGTAGAGCGCGAAGATGCGCCGGACGACCTCGCCCTCACGTTCGTCCACGACCAGCTTCCGCCCGGCGACGGCGTACCCAAACGGCGGGCGTCCCAGCACCTGTCCCCGGAGCGCCCGCTTCTGCATCGATTCACGTGCGCGCTCGCGGCGGCGCTCGTCCGGGGCGCGGCCTGTCCACGCCGAGCGCAGCGCCTGTTCCGGGGTGGAGCCGTCCGCGAGCCTCACGGGGGCGCCGGCCGCAGCCAGGGCCAGTAGCCGTTCCGCCCGTTCCAGCGCTCGTTCCCCCAGCAGTTCGGCGCTCGCCAGCACCACGGTGGGCCGTTCGACCGCTGTCGCGGCGGCGTCGAGGAGGGCCGCGAAGCCGGGAAGCCCTGGAGCGTCGGTGCGGTCCTGGAACGTCTTCGTCGCCCGGTAGCCCTCCGCGGCGATCAGGGCGGCGGTCGCCGCCCGCTGGAGCGCGAGGCCGAGCGGTGGCTCCGCGTCCGGCAGCGGGCGGAGGTAGACGAGCGCAGGGCGGCCCTCGGTCGCCAGATTCGCGGGCATGCCGTCGAGTCTACGCCGGAGGGTCGCGAGGACGGGTACGGCCGGGGCAGTCGAGGTACGATCAGCAGGCCTCAGACGAGGCGCCCCGGAGGTCTCCCGTGTTGATCAACGTCTCCACGCTGCTCACCGAGCCGGTGGGCCACGCGCGCCGCCTGCGTGCCGACGGCGAGCGCTGCCTTGTGGCCGAGGAGGGCTTCGAACAGGAGGTGACCGGCGAGATACGCCTGATCCGCTCCGAGCGGGGCGTCCTTGTGATGGCGTCCTTCGACCTCCTGCCGGTCACGTTGGAGTGCGGGCGCTGCCTGGAGCGCTTCCAGATGCCGCTCCACCTCGATTTCGACGAGGAGTTCGTCCTGCCGCGCGACCCCGTGACCGGCCTGACTCCAGAGGTCGATTCCGACGACTTCCTGATCGACGAGCGGCGGCATCTCGACCTCAGCGAAGCCGTCCGGCAATATGAGCAGTCCGCCCTCCCGATCCGGCCGGTCTGCCGCCCGGACTGTCGAGGGCTGTGCCCCACCTGCGGGCGCAACCTAAACGTTGAAACCTGCGCCTGCCTCCCGGTGGGCCGGAATGACCCATGGGGCCCGCTGCGGTCGTTGGCCGAGCGGTTCCAGACGGAGGATCCTGATGGCTCTCCCCAAGCGTAGGACGCCCGTGTCGAAGCGGAAGACGCGCCAGAGTCACGACGGCGTGGCCGTGCCGACTCTGGTCCGCGACCCCGCGACCGGCGGCGTGAAGATCAACCACACCGCGGGCGGCGCGCGGGACGCGAAGGGCCGCCTCATCGAGCGCGGCGAGGCCTAACCCTGGTGCCCTCTCCCGCCGAGACCGTCGCCGCGACGCTCGCCCGCATCGCATCGCTCCCCGTCGCCGCCGACACCGCCTGGGTCTTCCCCGGGCAGGGTGCCCAGGCGGTCGGGATGGGTGCCGACCTGTACGCGCAGTTGCCCGCGGCCCGTGCGGTCTTCGACACGGCCGACACGGCCCTCGGAGTCGCGCTCTCCGGGCTCTGCTTCACCGGTCCCGAGGCAGAACTGACGCTGACGACGAACACGCAGCCCGCCCTCGTGACCCACGCGATCGCGGCCCTGGTCGCCGCGCTCGATGCCGGCAAGATCACACACAGCCCCGCCTTCGTCGCTGGCCACTCGCTCGGCGAGTACGCGGCGCTGGTTGCCGCCGGTTCCGTCACGTTCGAGGAAGGCGTGCGCCTGGTGCGGGAGCGCGGCGAGGCGATGCAGGCCGCGTGTGACGCGCAGCCAGGGACGATGGCCGCCGTCCTCGAACGTGACGGAACCGGCGGCAACCAGCGCCGCGTACTCGCCGAGCGAGTGGCCGGCGACGAAGGCGGGGCTGTGTGTGATCTTGCCGGCATCGAGCGC
>SCTU01000258.1 GCA_004297315.1 Dehalococcoidia bacterium
TGCTCTTCCGCCGGCTCCAGACCGTCCCGCGCGCCCTCGTGCTCGCTGTCCTCGCCCTCGGGGTGCTGCTCGCCACACCGCACGACCGCGTCGCCGCCCACGCCGCGCTCGCCGCGTCGGACCCGGCGGACGACGCCGTCGTCCCGCTGCCGCCATCGCGAGTCACGCTCACCTTCACCGAGCCCGTCGACGCACGCCTCTCATCGATCGAGGTCACGACGACCGAAGGACGGCGCGTCGACCGCGACGACCTGACCGTTCAAGAGGGCGGGCGGCGCGCGACGGTGTCCCTCGCTCCGCTCGAGCGCGGCACCTACATCGTCGACTGGAAGAACGTCTCGACCGTCGACGGCCATCCGCTGAGCGGCCGCTTCGCGTTCCACGTCGGCGAGCGCAGTTCGGACGCCCTCGTCTCGAAGGGCGCGCCGACGTTCCCCTCGCGGCTCGAGCCGCCCGCGCGCTTCCTGCTGGACGGCGGCCTGCTCATCCTCGCGGGCACGCTCGGGGTGATCGCTACCGCCATCCGTCCCTCGCGCGGCGACGCCGCGGCCTGGGAGGCGCCGTTGAACCGCCTCGCGCTCGCCGCGGCGGGCCTCGCGCTCGCAGGGGCCGCGCTGCAACTGGCGGCGCAGACCTCGGCGACCGGTGCGGCCCCACTGGACGTGCTGTCGGGCCGCTGGGGCACGGCGTACGTCACGCGCGTCGTCGACGTTGGCCTCGCGATCGCCCTCACCCTGATGCGCCGCCCGCGCCTCGCGCTCGTCCCGATGGCCGTCGCTCTGGCCACGCTTGCGGCGACCAGTCACGGCATGGCGGTGCGAGGACTGGCTGCGCCCGCAGTGATCGCGGACGCGCTCCACCTCGCCGCCGTCGCGCTGTGGGTGGGCGGCCTCCCCGCCGTCCTCTTGCTCGTCTGGAAGCATCGAGGCGACCGCGCCGAGATCGCCGCTACCCTGCGGCGCTTCTCCACGCTCGCACTGATCGCGGCGGGCGTCGTCGGACTGACCGGCGGCTACCTCGCCTGGCTGCAAGTGCTTCGACTCTCCGCACTCGACACCGTCTACGGGCGCGCCGTGCTCGCGAAGACCGTGTTCTTCATCGGACTGATCCTCCTCGGCGTGGCGAACCGCCGCTGGGCGCTGCCCGCCCTCGCACGCGGCGCCCGACGGCGCATCCGCATGACGCTGGCGATCGAGGCCGCACTGGGCGTCGGCCTCGTAGCCGCGGTGGCAGTGATGACCTCGACGTTCCCGGCACGCGAGGCGCTGCGGCCGCCGCTGCCCGGCGGCGTCGCGACGACGCTCGATGGCACGAACATCGAGGTGCGCGCGCGGCCCGGCCTCCCCGGCGCGAACGAGATCACCGTCACGGTGCACGACGCGCGCGGACACGCCGTCGATGGCGCCGCGGTCGCCCTCCGCGCCGCGCCGAGCGGCCAGGAGCCGGATGTCTCCGTGCCCGCGACGGGTAGTGGCGACGGCCATTACCAGGCGCCCGTGGTCTTCGGCGCGCGCGGCATCTGGGTGGTGTTCGTCTCCGTCTCTCCGAGCGCAGGCTTCGACACGAGCGGGTCGGTCCGCGTCGATGTCGGCGGCGCACCCCCGCCGCGCCCGACGCCCTCGATCGCGTGGGGCTGGAAGGGCCTCGGCTGGACGCTCGTCATCGGCGGGGTCTTCGCCGCCGCGGCGGCCGACCGGACGTGGGCCTGGAGCGGCCGGCGGCGCGCGCCGTGGTACGGGGCAAGCGTGGCCGTCACGGGCCTCGTGGTCCTCGTCGTCGTCGCGCCGCGCATGGGTGAGCCGACAACGCTGCCCGCGACCTCCCCGGCCACGCTGACGCTCGGCGCGCGGGTGTACGAGGCGAACTGCCAGCGCTGCCACGGTGCGGGCCTTGTGCCGATCGAGGGCGTCATCGACCTGCGCATGCACGCCCTGATGCATACGGACGCCTCGCTCCTCACGACGGTCCGTGACGGCCGCCCAGCCACGCCGATGCCAGCCTTCCGCGACACGCTCTCCGAGAAGGAGATCGGCGCGGTCCTCGTTTACATCCAGGAGGAGGTCAGGCGGATCGAGGCCTCCGCCACCCCCTCGCCGCTCCCAACGCCCGCGCGCTAGGGTGGAGGCCCGAGGCCGGCCGAGGCGAGGTTCGCGTGACTGCTCCGAGACGCGCCGCGGTGCTGATGGTGCAGGGCACCTCCTCCTCGGTGGGCAAGAGCCTGCTCGTGACGGGGCTGTGCCGCCTCTTCGCCGACGCCGGCGTGAGCATCGCCCCGTTCAAAGCGCAGAACATGTCGAACAACGCCGCCGTCACGGACACCGGTGGCGAGATCGGCCGCGCGCAGTGGGTGCAGGCGCGCGCCGCCCGCGTCCGCCCGCGCGTCGAGATGAACCCGGTCCTGCTCAAGCCGGAGAGCGACCACCGCTCGCAGGTGATCCTGCTCGGCCGTCCCCTCGCCACGCTGGGGTACCGCGACTACCGCGACCGGCGCGAGGTGACGTGGCCTGCGATCACGGGCGCGCTCGACACCCTCCGCGCCGAGCACGACCTCGTGATCATCGAGGGCGCAGGCAGCCCGGCGGAGACGAACCTGCGCGACCGCGATGTGGTGAACATGTCGGTCGCCCTCCACGCCGGCGCGCCCGTCCTGCTTGCGGGCGACATCGACCGCGGCGGCGTGTTCGCGCACCTCTACGGCACGTGGGCGCTCCTCGCACCCGAGGAGCGCGCGCTGGTCCGCGGCTTCATCCTGAACAAGTTCCGCGGCGATGCCTCGCTGCTCACGCCGGCCATCGATGACCTCCAACGGCTCACCGGGATCCCGACCGCCGGCATCGTCCCGTGGTTCCCCCGGCACGAAATCCCGGAGGAGGACGCCGTCGCCCTCGAGACGCGCGCCTCCGACGGCACCGAGGCTTGGGCGGGGATCGACGTGGCGGTCGTGCGCTTCCCTCGCATCGCGAACTTCGACGACCTCGACCCGCTCACCGCGGAAACGGACGTGCGCGTGCGCTGGGTCGAGTCGCCTGCCGAATGGGGTGACCCCGACCTCGTGATCTTGCCGGGGACGAAGTCGACCATCGCCGACCTCGACTGGGTGCGCGGGCAGGGGCTCGATGCACCGCTCAAGGCATCCGTCGCGCGCCGGGCGGCGGTGCTCGGCCTGTGCGGCGGCTACCAGATGCTCGGCGCCTCGCTTGCCGACCCGGCGCACGTCGAGGGCCCGCGAGAGCACGCGGACGGCCTCGGGCTGTTGCCCGTCACGACGACGTTCGCGCCCGGCAAGCGCACGGTGCAGAGCCGCGCGACCGTCACCGCCGACCGAGGACTCCTCGCGGGTGCGCAGGGACTTGCGGTCACGGGGTACGAGATCCACGCCGGCCAGACCTCGGGTGGTGCGGCGGTAGTGACGCTCCCGGACGGGGCGGCCGCCGGCGCGGCCGATGAAGGCGGATGGGTCGTCGGCTGCTACATCCACGGGCTGCTGCACAACACCGAGTTCCGTCGGACGCTGCTGACCAACGTGGCAGGCCGTCGCGACCGCCGCTACACGCCCGCGCCCCCGCGCGACGATGAGGCTGCCTTCGACCGGCTGGCCGAGGCCCTCCGCGCGTCGCTCGACCTCGGTCTGCTTGGCGAGCTGACTGGAATCACGCTGTAATGTCCGGGAACTGATCCCGGATGTCAGGCGTTTAGAAGCAGAACCCCACTTCGGTACGCAGGAGGAATCGCCGTGCGTCTGTTCGACCGTCCCACCGTCCGAGGCGCCGCCGCGGCCATCCTCGGCACCACCTTCGGGTTGGCGCTCCTCGCGAGCGCGTCGGCGCAGGCGGCAGCGCCCACCGAGCAGCAACTGCGGAACGCCACCTACCCCACCTCATACCGCCCGACCAATTCGATCACGCTTGTCGACGGCAAGTTCGACTCGGCCAAAGAGCGGGTGAACATGACGTTTGTCAGCGCGACACCCGGGACGCTGAACGGGACGCCAGTCGCGATCGTCCACACGGCGACCAACACGGGCGGCTCAGGCGTGTTCTCGGACATCTACATCGTGGACGCCAGCCTCAAGCCTTTCGGCCCGGGATTCCTCGGCGACCGAGTCGGGAACGTGAGGATTCAGGTCGTCGACAATAAGATCCTGGTCGACCTGATCACGCAGGGGCCGGGCGACCCGCTCTGCTGCGGCACGGCCCCAGCGCGCCAGACGTGGGAACTCCAGAACGGCGCGCTCGTCCGCACGTCGCAGGTGTTCGCGCAGGTCCAGCCGACGGCGCCCGTCCGGCCGGCGGCGACGGGCCAAGGGATCGAGGCGACCTCGACGGCCTCCGAGCAGGCTGCTTCGCTCCTGCTGCTGAGCGTGACGGGGGCCGTCGCCCTGGTCGCCCGGGTGATCGCGCCGCGACGCAGGCCGCTGATCGTGACTCGCGCTACGCTAGGCGACACCGGAGAGAGGTAGCCCGCGCGGCGCCTCCTGTGGCCGGCCTGCATTGGAGGCGCCTTGTACCGTTCAGCCCTGGTCGCCACCGACGGTTCCGAGACCGCCGACTCGATCCTCGCCCACGTTGCCAACGTCGTTGAGCCCGGCGGGACGGTGTACGTGCTCGCGGTCGTCGACGACCTCGGGCGGTTGCTCTCGCGGGTCGCACCGGCGGGGAGCATCGAGTTCGGCGGCAGCGCGAGCGTCTCGATCGCGGAAGACGCGATCGAGGCCGAGAAGGTCGCGGCGCGCGAGCACATCGCCGAGGCGGAACGTGTGCTGAAGGCGGCCGGCATGACCCACGTGGAGGGCGCGATCGTCTCCGGCGCCCCTGGTGACGCCATCGTCTCCACGGCGAAGGCACGGAAGGTAGCGATCGTGCTGATGGCGACGCACGGGCGCCACGGGATCAAGCGGGCCTTCATGGGCTCGGTCTCCGAGGAAGTCCTGCGCAACCTCGAGGGCATCCCCGTCCTCGTCCTTAATCCCGTCGGCGCCGAGTAGGCGGGCGCCCCGTCCGGGCGCGGTACCCGCGCGAAGCGGTACCATCCCCACGCGAGGTACCATCGAGGCATGCCTCACCAGTACGTCGCCTCCGACAGCACGACCGGGCTCCAGGTCCAGGTCACGGGCGATTTCCCCGAAGACCCGGACGACCGCGTCCGCATCGCCCGCACGACGAACCTTTTCACCCGCCTGATGGCGACCGTGCTCTCCACGACGAACGACACGGAACGCCGGGAGCGGTTCCGCGCGATCGAGACGCAGCTCGAGGTGGCCGAGGCGTTGATCCGCGGCGACCT
Source organism: Dehalococcoidia bacterium (assembly GCA_004297315.1). GTDB lineage: Bacteria > Chloroflexota > Dehalococcoidia > UBA2979 > UBA2979 > SURF-43. The sequence goes on from SCTU01000258.1 coordinate 5,284, forward strand.
GACCGAGGTGCAGCGGCTGATCCGCGAGACGCTGCGCGCGATGGGCATCAGCGACGAGCAATTGCGCGAGGTGCAGCAGCAGTTGCGCGAGCAGTTGCGGACCATCGGCGGCGACAGCCTCGCGGGGATGCTCGGACTCGACGACTTGCCGCCCGACCCGGACGCGCCCCCTGAGGAGCCCTCGACCTAACCCGGCCAAAGGCCTGAGGGTTTGCGGCCCGTCGCAGGCGGCGTACGATAGGCTGATCAGAACAGTTGTTCCTGACCCCGTGCGGGTCGTCCGAGGTGCGCATGCCGCTCGACCGCATCGTTGTGACCGGCGCCCGGGAGCACAACCTCAAGAACATCACCGTCGAGATCCCGCGCGACCGCCTGGTCGTGATCACGGGCGTCTCCGGCTCTGGCAAGTCCTCGCTCGCCTTCGACACGATCTACGCCGAGGGCCAGCGGCGCTACGTCGAGTCGCTCTCCGCCTACGCGCGCCAGTTCCTCGGCCTGATGGAGAAGCCCGACGTCGACTACATCGAGGGGCTCTCGCCCGCGATCTCGATCGACCAGAAGGGCGTCTCGAAGAACCCTCGCTCGACCGTGGCCACGGTCACCGAGGTCTACGACTACCTGCGTCTGCTCTTCGCGCGCGTTGGCGTGCCGCACTGCATCCACTGCGGCCAGGTGATCCGCCGCCAGACCGTGCAGCAGATCGTCGACGCCATCCTCGCGGGCGACGCGGGACGGCGCGCGATGATCCTCGCGCCGGTGATCCGCCACAAGCGCGGCGAGCACACCCAGGTCTTCGAGATGGCGCGCAAGGCCGGCTATGTCCGCGTCCGCCTCGACACCAAGGTGGTCAACCTCGACGAGCCGATCAAGCTGAACAAGAACCAGTGGCACGACATCGATGTCGTCGTCGACCGCATCGTCGTGCCGGCGAAGGGCGACGAGGACGAGGTCCCCACGCGCCAGCGCGTCTCGGACAGCGTCGAGCAGGCGCTCCGGCTCGGCGAGGGCACGGTCGTGCTCGCGATGCTCGACGCGAAGGGCGAGGTGGCCGAGGAGCAGACCTACAGCGAGCGCTTCGCCTGCCCGAACACGGCGCACGAGCCGTACTCCGTGCCCGAGATCGAGCCGCGCAACTTCTCCTTCAACACGCCACACGGCGCCTGCCCCGCCTGCACCGGCCTCGGCTTCCAGATGCGGCTCGACGAGGACCTCGTCGTGCCGAACAAGAAGCTGAGCATCGCCGAGGGCGCGATCGTCCCGCTCAAGTCCTCCGCGGCGACGATGGGCTGGTACCACCGCCGCATGAAGGCGCTCGCGGACGCGATGGGCTTCAGCCTCTCGAAGCCGATCAGCAGCCTCACGCGGCCCCAGTGGGACGCGCTGATGCGCGGCACCGAGGAGACGATCGACCAGATCGAGTTCAAGTCGAGCACGACCGGCCGGAGCCGCACCTACCACGTCACATGGGAAGGCGTGATGACCAACCTCGAGCGGCGCTACAAGGAGACCGAGTCGGACTGGGTGCGCGCCGACATCGAGCGCTACATGGTCGCGACGCCTTGCGACACCTGCCACGGCGCGCGCCTGAAGCCCGAGGTGATCGCCGTCACCGTGCAGGACCGCTCGATCGTCGACGTCTCGCGGCTCGCCGTCGGCGACGCGCTCGAATGGACCGAGGCCCTGCGTGTCGAGGGCGGGCCGCTCTCCGCGCGCGACTTCGCGATCGGGCGGCAGATCCTGCAGGAGATCGCCGGACGGCTGACGTTCCTGCGCGACGTCGGCCTGGAGTACCTCACGCTCGACCGGGCGGCCGGGACGCTCTCCGGCGGTGAGGGCCAGCGCATCCGCCTCGCGACGCAGATCGGCTCGGCTCTGATGGGCGTGCTCTACGTCTGCGACGAGCCGAGCATCGGCCTCCACCCGATCGACAACGAGCGCCTCATCGGCACGCTCACGCGCCTGCGCGACCTCGGCAACACCGTCCTCGTCGTCGAGCACGACGAAGCGATGATGCGCGCCGCCGACCACCTGATCGACATCGGGCCCGGCGCGGGCGAACTCGGCGGCCGCGTGATCGCGACCGGCACGCCGAAGCAGGTGATGGCGGACAAGGACTCGATCACCGGCCAGTACCTCAGCGGCAAGCGGAAGATCCCCGTCCCCGCCGTGCGCCGCGAGGGCAACGGCACGACGCTCGTCGTGCGCGGCGCGCGTGAGAACAACCTCAAGGACGTGACCGTCGAGTTCCCCCTCGGCACCTTCATCGCCGTCACGGGCGTCTCCGGCTCGGGCAAGTCGTCGCTAGTC
>SCTU01000259.1 GCA_004297315.1 Dehalococcoidia bacterium
CCGAGGTGGACGCGGTGCTGCCGGACCTGCTCAGCACCTTCGACGGCGACCAACAACTGGCGCGCCGGACGCGCCGCACGATCCTCCAGCGCCTCGTCGACGACGGCTCGCTCGTGGGCGCGAGCCACATCCGCGCGCCCGGCCTCGGCCACTTCGTCCGCGACGGCGCCGGCACCCGCTGGCAGCCGCTGGCTTAGGGGCATCATGCCGCTCCCCGCCTTCACGCTCGACGCCGCCGACGGCCCTCGGGCGTTCCCGACCGGGCGCGCGGCGCTGCTGTGCTTCGTGAAGGAGGACTGCCCGACGTGCGGGCTCTCGATGCCGCTGATCGAGACGGCGCATCGGGCGTTCGGCGCAGAGATCGACGTGCTGATCGTGGGGCAGGACGCTGAGGGCAACGCGGCCCTCGTCGAGCGGCACGGGCTGACGGCGCCGATGCTCGACGACTCCGCGCTGCGCGTCTCGTTCGCCTACGACCTCGACACCGTGCCAGCGGTGATCCTCGCGGGGCCGGCGGGCGACGAGCGCACGCGCTTCGTCGGGTTCGGGCGGGACGACTGGCGGCACCTGATGGCGACGCTGGCCGAGACCTCGGGAATACGCGCGCCCGAGGTGGACTGGAACGCCTATCCGGAGTCGCGGCCGGGGTGCGGGTCGAAGTCGGTCGAGCCGGGGATCGCGGAACGCCTCGAGGCGGAGGCGAGCGGCAGCCCGCTGCGCGCGCGGCGGATCGAGATCGCGACGCAGGACGACGAGTTCGAGTTCATGTTCGACCAGGGGCTGACGGACGGGCTGCCCGTGGTGCCGCCGACGCCCGAGCGCGTGCTGCGGATGCTGCGTGGGACTCGGCGCGACGCGCAGGACGTGGTGGCGGTGGTGCCGCCGAACATGGCGCCCGCGACCGTCGAGAAGGTCGCGATCAACGCCGTGATGGCCGGATGCCGGCCGGAGTACCTCCCTGTTGTGATCGCGGCGGTCGAGGCGGTCTGCACCGACACATTCAACGCGCACGGCGTGATGTCGACGACGATGGGCGCGGCGCCAGTGCTGGTGGTGAACGGCCCCGTACGGCATCGCATCGGGATGAACATGGGCCTCGGCGTGCTGGGGCAGGGGAACCGCGCGAACGCGACGATCGGGCGCGCGCTGATGCTCGTGCTGCGCAACGTCGGCGGCGCGAAGCCGGGCGGGACGGAGCGTTCGACCTTCGGGTCGCCGGCGAAGTACACGATGGCGTTCGCGGAGTGGGAGGAGCGCAGCCCGTGGACGCCGCTCCACGTCGAGCGCGGCTTCCGGCCCGAGCAGAGCGTCGTGACCGCCTTCGGCATGACCGGCGGCCCGCACCAGATCGTCGACCAGACGTCGAGGACAGCCCGCGCGCTCGCGGGGAGCATCGCGGTCGGGCTCGAGTCGGCGTGGCACCCGAAGGCACACCGCTTCGGCGACGTGCTGCTCATCGTCGGCCCGGAACACCTCGAAACGCTCACGCGCGGCGGCTACACGATGAAGGATCACCTGCGCACGCGGGTGCAGGAGGTGACGGCGCGGCCCTTCGCCGACCTCGTCTCGGACGACGAGGTCGGCGGCGGTGCCTCGGCCATGCTCGCCTCGCTCACCGAGGCGCAACGGACGCGGCTCGTGCCGAAGTTCGAGACGGCCGCGAACCTTCACATCGTGGTGGCAGGTGCTGAGGCGGGAAAGTGGTCGACGTTCTTCGCCGGGTGGACGAGCGGACCGGGCGGCACGATTCCGACGAGCCGGGTGGTCGAAGAGTAGGATCGCGGGATGACGCTGATCCTCGACCCCACGGACGAGCGCGTCCCCGTCCGCCGCTCGCTGACTCCGCGGCCGGAACACCTGCGTGGCATCGTCGGACTGCTCGACATCTCGAAGCCGCGCGGCAGCGTCTTCCTCGACCGCCTCGAAGCGCTCTTCCGCGAACGGCTGCCCGAGGTCGAGGTGCGTCGCTACCGGAAGCCGACGTTCACGAAGCCGGCGCCCGAGGACCTGCGGCGCAAGATCCTGGAGGAGTGCGGCTTCGTCATCGAAGCGCTCGCCGACTGAGGGTCCTGTACGACGTGCAGTGTGCACGACACCGTCTACTTCGAAGTGCAGGGGCGGCCCTCGGTCTTCCTCGCCTCCACCGAGTTCGTCGAGGCCGCCGAGGCGCAGGCGGCGGCCCTCGGCCTCCCCGAGGTGCGTCGGGTCTTCGTGCCGCACCCGATCCAGGACGCGATCGACGCGGAGATGCAGGCCAAGGCGGAGGCCGCCTTCGACGCGGTGGTCGGCGCGCTCCTCGACGCCTGACGGCTCCGGCTTCCGCATCGTCCTCGGCAGCCTCGCGATCGGCTGGTTCGCGGCTGGTGAACATCGGTGGTGAACACACCGGTCACCCGACATAGAGTCGAGGCATGGAAACGACGCTCGCGAAGGTCGAACGGCGCGGGACATCGCGGAGGCTCGTCCCGTACGCGTGGTTCACGCTCTGCTGGACGCTGCTCACGATCGTCCTTGGCGCCGTCGTGCGGGCGACGCATTC